>JAQICG010000429.1 GCA_027858635.1 Gammaproteobacteria bacterium
CTGGGTAGCGATGATCCCCGTTTACAGGTTTTTCAGGCCCTCATTAACGCCTTTGAGCATCTGCCTTCGCGCTCAAAAACCGGTGCTGCCGATATCATCGAGCGTGCCCGCGACAAGGAGGTGCACAAGGCCGGTCTGGTCCGGCTTTACCGCGATGTCGATATCGGCCACTTTATCAATGAGAACGTCAGTACCTTCAACAGCGACAGCGGCATCGAAGTGCTGCACGAGCTGCTGGAACATCAGGCCTGGCGTCTGGCCTACTGGCGCGTGGCTTCCGACGAGATCAACTATCGACGCTTCTTTGATATTAATGAACTGGCCGGATTGCGCATGGAAGACGCGCAGGTTTTCGAAGCCACCCACAAGCGTACGCTGGAACTGATCGCTGAGGACAAGGTGCAGGGCCTGCGCATAGACCATCCTGACGGCCTCTATAATCCGGTCGACTATTTTTCTCGCCTGCAGGCTCGCGTGGCTATGCCCGAGGCGCTGACTTTGTCGGAACAGGGCGAGTTGCTGCCGGTGAGCGAGCTGCCCGGCCCGGCGGAAAAACCGTTCTACCTGCTGGTGGAAAAAATCCTCGCAGGCCATGAACGGCTGCGCAGCGACTGGGCAGTACACGGCACCACCGGTTATGAATTTATCAATCTGGTGAATGGTCTGTTTGTCGATGGCAAGGGTGAGGAGAAGTTCGATCGCATCTATCGCGAATTTATCGGCAAACACAGCAAGCTGGATGAGATTCTATACAACAGCAAGAAGCTGATCATGCGCGCGGCGCTGGCCAGTGAACTCAATGTTCTGGCTCAGCACCTCAGCCGCATTGCCGAAATGGATCGCCATACGCGCGACTTCACCCTCAACAGTCTGCGTGAAGCCCTGAGTGAAGTTGTGGCCTGTTTTCCGGTATACCGAACCTACGTCTCCGCTGAGAGTACCACCGAGGAAGATCATCGTTATATCGACTGGGCCGTGAAAGTGGCCAAAAAACACAGCCATGCCGCCGACGCCTCGGTGTTTGATTTTATCCGTGAAGTGCTGTTGATCGAAATCGCCGAAGGCACGCACGATGAGTACCGCCGGCAGGTGATCGTCTTCACCATGAAGTTTCAGCAATACACCGGGCCGGTGATGGCCAAGGGCATGGAAGACACCGCTTTCTATCGTTATAACCGACTGGTTTCACTCAACGAGGTGGGTGGTGAACCGGAGCGCTTCGGCGTCTCGGTGGCCGCGTTTCACCATCAGCTTCTGGAGCGTAGCCAGAACTGGCCGCATGCCATGCTCAGCAGCTCGACCCACGACAGCAAGCGCAGTGAAGATGTGCGAGCGCGCATCAATCTGCTGTCAGAACTGCCAGCCGAATGGCGCAGTCAGGTGCACCGCTGGGCGCGGCTCAATCGCAGCAAGAAACGCCTGTTCGATGACCACCAGGCACCCTCGAGTAACGACGAATATCTGCTCTATCAGACCCTGCTGGGTGCCTGGCCGCTGGAGTCCATGGATGCGGTGGAAATGGCCGATTTTCGCGATCGCATCAAGGACTATATGCTGAAGGCGGTGAAGGAGGCCAAGGTCTTTACCTCGTGGGTTAATTCAGATCCGGATTACGAAAATGCAATCACCGACTTTGTCGAAGCGGTGCTCAACGAGTCGGACAAGAACCCGTTTCTGACCGAATTTATCGCCTTCCAGCAGCCGCTGAGCCATCTCGGTCTGTATAACAGCCTGGCTCAGACCCTGCTCAAACTGACCGCTCCCGGCGTGCCCGATATCTATCAGGGCAACGAGCTGTGGGACTTCAGCCTGGTCGATCCGGATAACCGCCGCCCGGTCGATTACGCCCGGCGCGCAGCGCTGCTGGCGCAGCTACGCGACACCCTGGAGGTCAACCCCTCGTTATCGCAGTTGGCTGATGAGCTGATGCAAAATCTGCCTGATGGCCGGGCCAAGCTGTACCTGATCTGGCGGTGCCTGCAACTACGCCGCGAGCAGCCGGCGCTGTTTGCCGACGGCGACTACCAGCCGCTCATCGTCACCGGCAATCACGCTGACCATGTCTGTGCATTCGCCCGCGGCTACGGCGGGCAACGGGTAGTCATCGTCGTACCCCGGCTTCTTTATCAGCTGACCGCCGGCACCGATCCTCTGGATGCCGGCATGTGGGGCGAGGAAATCTGGGGCGATACCGTCATCCAGGTGCCGGAGTCGAACTGGTATAACCGCTTCACCGGTCAGTCCTTGCAGGCCGTGATCGAGACCGTGACCGTAAACGGCAATGGCAATGGCAACGTGGCCAAAAATGCAGCCGAAATCAATTCGTGGAGTCTGCCGGTGAGCAGTATTCTGGCTCGCTTTCCGGTGGCGATATTACAGGGGGAAGAAAAAGCATGAATAGCGCCGACTCGAACCACTCTAATCACTCAAGCACTCACCCTCCGGCCGATGCCGCCGTGGTC
>JAQICG010000166.1 GCA_027858635.1 Gammaproteobacteria bacterium
AACCACGCCTTAATCCGGATTACGCAAGGCTCTGGAGCTGGTCTTTCTGCACTCGCCATCGCGAAGATAAACCACTACTACCTGGTCGACTATGGGTACCAGTTTGATCAAGTCGTAAATAGTCATATGTCGGAAGTGGACCTGCTTGCCGATGACGATACCGTGGCGATCGAACTCCACGCCATTGAGCGAGAGAATGACATCGCGCTCCTGAATGCCCGCCACCTCCAGAAAGCCATTAGCCTCGACCCGGGCGACGATCTCACCTCTGGCTGCTGACTGCTTTAATAGCGGATTGAAATTATCGGCATTCTTCTGCAGCTTACCGCCGATGCCCGCGAAGTGCGGCTCATTCTGCTGTAGGACATTCTCGATAATAATTTTGACAAAACCCGACGGCGTTATGAAACCGATATTCTCCGCGTCGATCATTACCGCCGTATTCAAGCCCACCACCTTGCCATCTCTGCTGACACTGGGTCCGCCGGAGTTACCGGGATTGATGGCGGCGTTGGTGACAAATCTTTCAGTCGTGTATTCCGATCCGGAAATAAAATTGGTGATCTCACCGCCCGAGATATTCGGCTCCACCATGCCCATGGGATAACCAATGGCCTTGATCTCCTCACCGCGCGAAGGACTGTTGCCTTCCCACAGCTCCAGGTATTCGATCTCCCTGACAGCCAGCGCCTTGAAACGTAGCAGCTCCTTGTCGGTGAGCCTGATCAGGGCCACGTCCGGTTCAAGTTTCTTTACCATGCCCACCAGTTCCGCCTCGAACTTTTCTTCGCTGGTGAGCATGGAATTGATTTCAATCTTCTCGGCGTTACGCACGACGTGTGCATTGGTGAGAATGTAGCCTTCGAGATTTTTATATTTGATAAAGAATCCCGAACCCAGCCACACGCCCGGTATTTTTATCGCCGGATTCATCACCGACTGGATATCTTCTTCGATAAAACCTTCGACCTGAATCTGCACCACGCCGTTCATCATCTTAAGCGCAACATCAGTCAGGTTATTTTTCTTTTTTGTCATAGCATCATTATAAAGGTCAAATGCAGACAATTGGATTATTTATACGATCTTTTATATAACGATATAATCACTACCTAACTAGAATGATTTTTGCAATAGTCCTGTAATATTATTAAAAAGTACCGGACAGGACATTATGAGGTTATCGACATGCAAAATTGTTTATCTTCCTTTTTTCTCTCTATCTGCTCCAGCCTGTGTCTTCGCCGCATTTATCGGTGCGGAGTACCGCTGTGGACGAAAGCGCAGAATAAACCCAGATTTTTGAATGCCCATGGTAGTAACATGCCACACTAGATATCTGCATTTAGCTGATACCTTCTTTAAAGATCCACACTAATAACTTGAGCAATCACAATGGATGAATTTAATATTTGGTTAATCGGTGGCGGCCTGATCATAGGTGCAATATTCGCCATCATGGTTCAACGTTTCCGTTTTTGCCTGGTTTCCGGTACCAGCAATGTATTACTCATTAAGGATTATCGTCAGGCCATTGCTTTCGCCACTGCCCTGCTGGTCGCGATTACCGGTACCCAGTTACTTGAACTGATCGGGCTTGTTGCCATTAGCGACTCGGCCTATCGCAACAGCACGCTGGACTGGTTTGGTGCCTCGGCCGGCGGTTTTCTTTTCGGTATCGGCTCAGCCTTAGCCGGCGGTTGCGTTACCCGTACATTGGTCAGAACCATGGAAGGCAGCATTCATTCACTGATTGCCCTGCTTGCATTTGCCATCTTTGCCGCCGTCACCCAGTTTGGTTTTCTTGAAACACTTCGTATTGACCTGACAAACGCCACCGCTATTACCTTAACCGCCGATGCGGGCATCGCTTCTATATTCTCACTATCGCCATGGTTAGTGCTGACCGTGGTGGCTGCAGGTTTACTGGCTTTTATTATTCAAAGCTGGAAACGTAGTCCCGATATCAGCATGATTATCGTCGGCACCATCATTGGCCTGTTAGTTGTCTGTAGCTGGTATATCACCGGCGTACTCGCTCAGGATGACTTTAATCCCACCAAACCTTCAGCGATCACCATGTCGGGGCCGCTAGCGCGTTTTGGTTATATTCTTATTTCCGGTCGTGTGGCCGATTTATCGTTTTCATTTGTATTTGTCATCAGTACCGCCGTAATTTCCTTCCTGCTCGCATTAGCGACCCGGCAATTTAAAATTACCGCCCCGGGAAAGGGCATGATCAAAATGTCACTGCTCGGCGGCTCATTAATGGGCATCGGCGCCATCATGGCTTATGGTTGCAATATTGGTCAGGGCTTGAGTGGTATCTCTACCCTTTCAATGGAATCCCTGTTGGCTGTTATTGGCATGGTAACGGGCATCTTTGTTATGACTAAATTGATGGAAAAATACGCTTAAAAAAGCTTTTTCGCGCAGCGCACGCACAACCTGTGATTCAAAAAAATGGGGTCACGTCTTTCATTGTGCATGCTGCCACACAATGCTGTAAGACTCGAATTAACGAAACCCTGTAAGAACAGGTTTAATTGATTTCTTCCCATCAACAAATTTTTAGATGTATCCAATGCCGCACCCTCCTCAATACCCTGTGCCATTTAAAATGTGCAAGTATTTTGGCTTTATAACCACAGCCAATGAAAGCGTTTATTCGTTTTTGATTTCCCGCACTTAAGACAGTTTACGTTTCTCATACGCATCACTGATTTTAGTCCCATCCCAAACATAGGCTAAATGCTTACCTTGCTGCGGAAATGAAACTGCTGGTGGTCTAAGTATTGCTACGCATTGCCCGTCAGGGTCTCTTACGCTTTGAAACACAATCCCCCAACTATTTGCCTTTTTCATTTCGAGACAAAAAGCCTGTGATTTTGAGTAGTCGTCTGGATCATGCAGATCAGCATAGGTAGTAATATCCCTAACATCATGCATTTCTTTTACAACAGGTCGTCATTAAAAATATAAAAGATATTCCGCTGCCTTTTGGCATGATACATCGCAAGATCCGCATTTTTGAGAAGGGTTTCACTATCCATCCCATGCGCCGGATAAAGGGCAACACCGATGCTACAACCAATGTTGCAGGTGACCCCATTAAACTCAAACGGTTGCTGCATTGCTTTCAGAATTTTTTTCGCCACATATTCCACACCCGCGACAGTCTTCATCTCAATAAGGATAACCGTGAATTCATCACCACCCATACGAGCCACGGTATCCTCTTTGCGTACACAGCCAAGCAGGCGGATCGCCGCCTCTCTAAGCAGCAGGTCGCCTATGTCGTGGCCATAGGTATCGTTGACCTCCTTGAAATGATCGAGATCGAGAAACAATACAGCAAACCACTTTTGATTACGCTGCGCCAGCGCCAGCCAGTGCTCCAGACGATCATAAAACAGCGCTCGGTTTGGCAGGCCGGTCAGGTTGTCATTATGAGCCAGTTGCTCGAGCCTGAGTTCACCCTGTTTGTGCTCGACGACCAGCGCCAGAGTATCGGCCACCGTTTCAAGGTACTTTCTTTCAGTCTCACTGCTAACATGACCATCCGCAACATAGGTATTGAGTACGCCAAGCACCTGCCCCTCAAGCATAATCGGTATGCAGTAGTGGCCATGGGGCTGCATCCCCTCATAGCTAATTTCATGCGCTTCATTAAGGTGATTGAAATAAACGATTTCGCGGCTGGCGGCTGCCCTGCCACAAAGACATTTGCCAAAGGGCAACATGGCGCATGAATGTAGCAGGGCGTCTGGCAGATTTTTTTGCGCCACCATCTCCAGTGTTTCCCCATCGTTGGCGGTCAGAAAGATAGCCCCCGTGTTGAGCAGTGAAAAAGCCGGAATGGAGAGAACCGCATCAAGGGACTTGTCCAGAACCTCGGTCAGTGACAGGGATGGCAACGAAAGATGAAGCATCACATCCAGCACTCGCTGTATGTTTAAGGCCTGTCTGATCTGCGCCTCGCGAGCCTCGCTTTCGGCGATGAGCCGCTTCTGGGCGC
>JAQICG010000304.1 GCA_027858635.1 Gammaproteobacteria bacterium
GTTCGCCGCCAAATCGTGCTTCATCAAGAAAATAGGCAGCGATCACTTTTTCGACTCCAAGTCGAAGGCAATTCATAGCATCTATGCGCGACTGGACAAATCCATCTGCGCCAACTGCAACGCTAAAATATTCAACGAGTGTCAGTAAGACGGTAACGTCATTGTTCCGGGTGGACGCAGAAGCAATGCCCACCCGGATAGTTTGTTTTTCTCTGCGGTGAAAGCTTTTGACCTTGCGGGGTGAAAAGCTCTACTCATTCACCGGCAAGTTCGCTCGTCTCGCACGCCAGCGTAAGAACATTTTTTCCAGTTCTATCAGCCACAGTACCGAGGAGGCAACCAGTATGATTCGTAGCCATATCTGCGGTTCCAGAGAGACGGTGTGGAACAGTGTCTGCATCGGGCTGAGGTAGGTGAAGCCGAGCTGGAAGATAATCAGCAGGCTGATGGCGTACCAGATGTAACGGTTGCCACTGAGGCCTTCGAAGGTAAGTGAGGGCGCGAGCAGATGGCGGGCGCTGATCAGGTAGAATATTTCGAACATGACCAGGGTGTTGACGGCGATGGTGCGCGCCAGTTCGATGGTGGTGCCCTGGTCGCGTTCCCAGATGAACAGGCCAAAGGTGCCGATAACAAGAATGAGTGAAACGGAGATGACTCGCCAGATTAGGAAGCGGGAGAGGATAGGCTCTTTCGGGTCGCGCGGAGGACGCTGCATGACATCTTTTTCCGAAGGTTCGAAGGCGAGGGTGAGCGCCAGTGTTACCGCGGTGATCATGTTGATCCATAAAATTTGCGCGGCGGTGATCGGTAGCAGGCGACCACCGATGATGGCGGCGATAATGGTGAGCGCTTCACCGCCGTTGGTGGGCAGCACGAACAGAATGGATTTTTTCAGATTGTCATAGACGGTTCGGCCCTGTTCGACCGCATGGGCGATGGTGGCGAAGTTGTCATCGGTGAGCACCATTTCAGCGGCTTCCTTGGCCACTTCGGTGCCTTTCTGTCCCATGGCGATGCCGACGTCGGCGCGTTTCAGCGCCGGGGCATCGTTGACGCCGTCACCAGTCATCGAAACCACTTCACCCCGTGCCTGCAAGGCGGTGACCAGTTGTAGTTTCTGTTCCGGCGAGACTCGCGCAAAGACGTCGCAATCGTTTACCGCCTG
Organism: Gammaproteobacteria bacterium; assembly: GCA_027858635.1. GTDB lineage: Bacteria > Pseudomonadota > Gammaproteobacteria > SZUA-229 > SZUA-229 > LH-M37. Next base: position 1,169 of record JAQICG010000304.1, read on the forward strand.
CGATAGCTGCGGCTCATCGTAGCTGTCGAGTTCCGCGCCACTGATGACGGTTTTGCCGTCACCGATACCCATCTGTGCGCCGATGGCGCGGGCGGTGATGGCGTGATCGCCGGTGATCATTTTCACCCGGATACCTGCCGACTGGCAGTCATGGACGGCGGTGATAGCTTCATCTCGCGGTGGATCGATAATGCCCACCATGCCCAGCAACGACAGGCCGTCCTCGACATCGTTAAAATTCAGTATTCGCCGACTGCTGTCAGCCGGCTTAAAGGCGAGCGCCAGCATGCGCTGACCCCGGGAGGCGATGTCGTGCATGTGCGCTTCCCAGTAGGGGCGATTGAGTGGTACGTCCTCGCCGTGCATGCGCTGCTTATGGCAGATATCCAGTACCCGTTCCGGCGCGCCTTTCAGGTAGATGAAAGCGTGTCCCGCATGGTCGTGGTGCAGGGTGGCCATGAAGCGATGTTGTGATTCGAACGGGATGGCGTCGGTGCGGGGAAACTGTTCGTGGATATAATCCTGGTCGAGTCCGGCCTTCATAGCGAGCGTCAGCAGGGCGCCTTCAGTAGGGTCGCCGGAGACACGCCACTGGCCGTCTTCCTTCGCCAGCGTAGCTTCATTACAGAGCAGGCCTGCGCGGATGATTTCCTGTAGCAAGGGTGAGGAGTCCGCCTCGATGAGTTCAGTTTCACGATAGAAACTGCCATGTGGGTCATAGCCCACGCCGCTGACGCTGAACATGTAATCGCCCGTCGCCACAGTCTGAACGGTCATTTCATTGCGGGTGAGGGTGCCGGTTTTGTCGGAGCAGATAACCGTGACTGAGCCCAGCGTTTCCACCGCCGGCAGGCTTCGAATGATGGCCTTCTTCCTCGCCATTGCTTGTACCCCGATGGCCAGAGTAATGGTCATAATGGCGGGTAGCCCCTCGGGAATACCCGCGACGGCCAGCCCGACTGCGGCGAGGAACATGTCATCCATGGAATAATTCTGTATCAGCACACCGTAGGCAAAGGTAGTGCCGGCGAGGATCGCAATGGCCGCCGTCAACCAGCGTGCGAAGATGTCGATCTGGTGCAGCAGGGGCGTAGTCAAGGTTTGCACCTGCCCCAGCATATCGCTGATACGACCGATTTCGGTATTATCACCTGTGGCGACCACCACTCCATGACCCTGACCGTAAGTGACCAGCGTGCCGGAATAGGCCAGGCATTTGCGATCACCGATGCTGACATGTTTCTCCACCGTCTGGGTGGATTTTTCCGTCGGCACAGACTCACCCGTGAGCATGGCCTCTTCGATACGCAGATCCCTTGTTTTGAACAGGCGGATGTCAGCGGGCACCTTGTCGCCGGATTGAAGCAGCACCACGTCGCCCGGCACCAGTTGCTCAGCGGGCAGGCTGATAAACTTTTCGTTGCGCTTCACCATTGCCTGTTGAGACAGCATATTACGTATCGCGTCCAGCGCCTTTTCGGCTTTTCCCTCCTGAATGTAACCGATGATGGCGTTGACGATAACCACGCCAAAAATCACCCCGCTATCCACCCAGTGCCCGAGCAGAGATGTCACCACGCCGGAACCGAGCAACACATAAATAAGAACATTGTGAAACTGCTGAAGAAAGCGCAATAACGGCCCTTTCTTTTTAGCGGGCTGTAAGCGGTTCGCTCCGTATTGTTGCAGGCGCTGTTCCGCCTGTTGCCGTGACAGCCCCTCGACGGAAGATTCCAGGGTGCGCAGAACCTCCTCACTATCCAGACTGTAGGCATGGCTCATGGTGTTATCGATTTTTTCAGGCATCTTGAATACGCTTTATAAGGGGAATGTTCTTACAGTTTGATTCAGCTTAGATCATTTCTCCGTTTTGTACTAATTTGAAAATGTGTTGTCATAAATGTGGAAGCTGCCACTCGAGCTCCACCGGCACTAGATATGTTCAGGTTGTATAGTT
>JAQICG010000310.1 GCA_027858635.1 Gammaproteobacteria bacterium
GTCACTCTGCTGAACCGCATGAGCTACACCCGGAAATTTACGCTGCTGTGGCTGGTGTCACTGATCGCAGTTACCGTGGTGACGTACAGCCTGTTTGCCAGCCTTGACCGGGTTATTAAGCCCTCACAGCGGGAACTGCAAGGCCTGCCCCTGATTGAACCACTATCCCGAATGGTGCAGCTCATTCAGCAACACCGTGGCTACTCAGCCGCGCTGCTCGGCGGCGTGGAAGGCGTGAAGGACAAGCGCGCCGCCATAGAAAACCAGGTAGAAAGCACCTTCCATAGCACCAAAGCAACCCTGCCCCCCGACCTGACCTCAAACCCGAGCTTCCAGCGCCTCCGGCAGGAAATCCGGCAGGAATGGGCACAGTTGCGCGGGCAGGGGCTGGACTGGACAATGGCCGAAAACTTCGCGGCGCATACCCACCTGATCAGGCAGATCCAGTCATTCGAGACATTTATCGCCGAAGAATATGCGCTGATTCTGGATCCGGAAATCGCTACCTTTTACCTGAACGATGCCATCGTTTACCGACTGCCGCCGGTGCTTGAGTATCTTGGTCAACTGCGCGCGTATGGCACCGGCATTCTGGCCGGAAAGCAGATCAGCGTAGCGCAGAGGGCGCAGCTGAACACTCTGCTGGGCAAATTTGACCATGCGCTCGATCAGCTCAGGCTCAATCTTGATAAAACGACACATTACAACTCCTCGGTGCAGGAGTCCGTTCAGGCGGCCTACGCTAACATCGCCGAATCGGCAGGAAAAATCACCGCTGTGATAGAAGCGGATATCCTCAGCGGCCGCTTTGATACGCCTGCCGGCGTTTTTCTGGACATGGCCACGGCGGATATCGACAACGGCTACATGCAAATGCACGAGGCCTTGCTGCCCACAGCCGTAACCCTGATTGAAGCACGCATTGCCGAGGCGAAAAAGACGCTGTTTCTAGCCACGGGCACCGCCCTGCTGCTGTTTCTCCTGGCGGTCTATATCTCGACTGGCATCTACTACGCCATAGTCGGCAATATTCAGACGCTGGTGCGTGCAGCCCACGCCTTCGCCAACGGCGACCTGAGCCAACGAATCAAACTCAACACCCGTGACGAACTCGGCCGCATAAGCCACAGCTTTAACAAAATGGCCGATGGTTTCAGCGCCATGCTCGAAGCACGCAAACAGGCGGAGGAGAAACTTCTGGAGGCCAAGGGAAAATTCCAGTCCCTGGTCGAATCATCCAGTGACTGGATCTGGGAAATGGATGCCAATACTACCTACACCTATGCCAGCCCGAAGGTCAAAGACCTGCTGGGCTATGAATCGCATGAGGTCATAGGAAAATCCCCCCTGGACTTTATGCCCGCTGAAGAGCAGGCGAACTTCGGCAAGTTTTATGAAACCGTGTTTCAGGAGAGAAAACCCTTTGCCGGAATCGAAAACAGCTATCTGCACAAGGACGGACATCTTGTATCTCTGGAGACCAGCGGCGTACCTGTCTTTGATAAGGAGGGCCTCTTCTGTGGCTATCGTGGCATAGACCGGGACATCACCCAGCGCAAACAGAACCAGATGGAAATTGAGTCCAGCCGCAAGGATTTCAAAAATATATTCAACTCCACCAACGATGTCATGTTCATTCTGGACTTGCAGGGCAACTTCATCGATGTCAACCGCACGGCGTATCAATGCCTGGGATATTCAAGAACAGAACTGCTGGCCAAAAACCTCCTTGATCTGATTACCCCCGAATTCAAAGCCGGGACGCCCATACGTCTGGCGCAAATCATGGAGCAGGGTACGGCAGTTTACGAAAGTGCGCATTACCGCAAGGACGGCTCCATTATGTATGTGGAAGTCAATGCCCGCGTCATCGAATGGCGCGGCGAGAAGGTAATTTTAAATGCTATCCGTAACATCACCGAACGCAAACTGTCCGAAGACAAATTGATCAGTCTCAATGCCACGCTGGAAGCGCGCGTGGAACGACGCACCTCCGAACTGCAACTGGCGCGGGATCAGGCCGATGCGGCCAATCAGGCCAAGAGCCATTTTCTCTCGAATATGAGCCACGAAATACGCAGCCCGCTGACTGCGATTATCGGCTTTTCCGAATCGTTACAAACCGATGTGCTCACCCCGACAGAACGTAAAAAAACCATTTCCACCGTGGTTCGTAACGCCCAACACCTGCTGCAGGTGATCAATGACATTCTTGATTTATCCAAGATCGAGGCCGGACAGCTCAATGTAGAGCAGATCCGCACGCCCGTGTTTCTGCTGCTGGGCGAAGTCGATTCACTGCTGGGGACAAACGCGCAAGACAAGGGGCTGGAATTCAGGATCGATTATCATTTCCCCCTGCCCGAGACCATTGTCACCGATCCAGTACGCCTGAAACAGATACTCTTCAACCTGTGCAGCAACGCCATCAAGTTTACCGATAAGGGGGGTGTTGAAATTGAAGTCAGTTACGACCCCGAGTTCAGCCACCTTAAGCTTACTGTCAGCGATAGCGGCATCGGCATGAGCGCAGCAGAAATGGCAAATATTTTTGACCCCTTTGCGCAGGCCGACACCACAGTCACGCGCAAGTACGGCGGCACCGGCCTGGGTCTGCCTATCTCCCTGAAACTGGCCAAAGCACTCGGCGGGGAGCTGAAGTGCGAAAGCCACAAGGGACAGGGCAGCCGATTTATGCTGACCATCGCTAACCATGATCAGGCGCAGGCAGAGGTAATCAACTGCCTGGAGGAAGTCAGCCTGCACCGCAACGAGCCCTACGATCAGGTAGAGATAAAACCCCTGACCGGTCGCATTCTGCTGGTTGAAGACAGCCCGGATAATCAGCAACTGGTGTCGATGTACATAGAGAAAACCGGGGCGCAATTGAGCATCGCTGAAAACGGCCTGCAGGCGATCACCATTGCCCGGGAACAGGCTTTCGACCTGATACTGATGGATATGCAGATGCCGGTCATGGGCGGGCTGGAAGCCATACGTGAGTTACGTGCCGGCGGCTATACCCGCCCGATCGTTTCGTTGAGCGCGAACGCCCTGGTATCGGATCAGGAAAAATGCAAAGCCGCCGGTGCCGATGATTATCTGACCAAGCCCATCGAGCAACACAAGTTCTATCAGGTGCTCAATACCTATCTGGACAAAAGCACAAACACTTCGGAAAAAAACCGGGAACGAGAGCAGACCATGCGGGAAAGCCCGCAATATCAGGCCTTGGTGGCACGTTTTCTCGACAAGCTGCCGCAAATGCTTGACGAGATCGACACTGCTCTTGATGAAAAGAACTGGGAG
>JAQICG010000096.1 GCA_027858635.1 Gammaproteobacteria bacterium
ATTGACATGCTAGGAGTCTGTCGGGTTTAGGTGGATTGAAGCGAGGGAGTGGGAGAGTGAGCACAAATTTTCCCGATTTTGAGGCGCATAGTTATTCTACGCAACGAAAAACTCGAGGAGATTTGGGCCGCTATCCCACTTCCGCAGCCAATTCATCCTAAACCCGACAGACTTCTAGTATTTATTTAAATAATTCTTCATACTATCAGTCTAATTATAGTGCGCTTTTCAGTCATTGAAAATTATCAATTTCGTGTATTTATATGAACTCAATATACTGATTGCCTATGTATAACAATATTATTTTTATTGAAATTATCTTTTTTCACTTGGGGTATATATCTTGTACATAAAACCATTGATGAATTACAATTCCTTGCACTTCAAAGCCTAGTATAATCACAATAACCTTTAGTATATAGTGTTAACCGAATGATGCTTGCTCTAAAAATACCTCCATTTAATATTTGCGTTTCTATAAAGGGATTTAATTTAATCAGCGGGATTTATTCAGTCTTGCAGACTTCATTGAAAATAATATGTCATCAATAAATTCAGACACTGTTACCCGCCTTTACCCTCAGCCCGGCGCTGAATATGAGCTGGAAGGGCTATATCTCAACACCCCTTTTGGTCGAGACAATGATGAGCCACGCGCCTGGGTGTATACCAATTTCATCGTCAGTCTGGATGGGCGTATCGCCATTGAGCAGCCGGTATCAGGTAAACGCGGCGTGCCTAAAACCATCACTAATCTCCGTGACTGGCGTCTGTATCAGGAACTCGCGGCACGCGCCGATGTGCTGCTGGTAAGCGCGCGTTTCTTACGTGAGCTTGTGCGTGGCGAGGCACAGGATAATCTACCTATCAGCAATGATCCGGTTTTTGCAGATCTGCTGGCCTGGCGCAGGCAACAGGGGCTAACGCCGCAACCGGCGGTGGTGGTACTCAGCGCCAGTCTGGATCTGCCACTGGCAGAATTATGTGCCACCACTGATCGAGTGGTTTATGTCGCCACCGGTAAAGGTGCCGATGCTGAAGCTGTCCGAGTGATAGAAAACAGCGGTGCAAAAATACTTTTTGCCGGCGAGGGTAGCGACGTTGACGGTCAGCAGCTGATCAAACAGCTGACTGAGGCCGGGTTTTATAATATTTATTCAATTGCCGGACCGGTCGTACTTGAAACATTATTACAGGCAGACGTACTGGATTGCATTTATCTCACTCAGGTGCACCGTCTTATCGGCGGTTCTTCGGACGATACGCTGCTCGGGGGCGAGCTGTTGCAACCGCCTGCAGATTTCATTCTAAAGACGCTTTATTACGACAGTAAAACGCACGAACACTGTGATCAGTTTTTCAGTATCTATGAAAAAATTCTCCGGACTACGTCAACAGGTAGCGATTAAGCATAACCTGAATCCGTTGCTTAAGCGCGGATTCAGGTATAAATCACAGACAATTTTCGACACAACAAATACACCATGCAGGAGATAGGAAGATGAGCAAAATCGCTATGCCGATTGCAGAAGGTTATGAAGATTCAGAATTCCAGGTCCCTTATGAATGTTTACGCAGAGCCGGCCATGATGTCGTCGTGCTTGGGCTGGAAAAGGGCGCGACGGTTCATGGTAAAAAAGGCAAGAGTAAGGCGGAAATCGAGGCCACAGTCAGTGATTTCAAACCGGAAGATTTCGATGCGCTGGTTATTGCCGGTGGTCATGCCCCTGATACTTTGCGTCTGATTGGGCCGATGGTCGATTTTACCCGGCAATTCGCAGCCAGCGGTCGACACCTGGCGGCAATTTGTCACGGGCCGCAGTTATTGATTGAAGCGGAGGTCGTTAAAGGTCGAACCATGACCTCATGGCCTTCGATTCGCAAGGATCTGATTAATGCCGGTGTGGTATGGGTTGATCAATCAGTGGTGGAAGATGTTAATTTGATTACCTCGCGCAAACCTGATGACCTCGATGCCTTCTGCGATGCAATACTCAAGCAACTGGGCTAGCTCTTTTTATGACAGCTGCTTTTATGACGACTGCCTTTTAAAGGATCGTGTAGCTCTAATCACGCGCTCGATTCGGGCCATAGTTTTTAACCCGATAATCAATGATAGCGACCTGCTGTTTTTCAGTGATCCAGGTGGCACCGAATTCGTTGACCATGTCATCGACCACCCAGCGCCAGGTTTTTCGATCCAGCCGCTGTGAGCGTGGTAGCTCCAAACTGTGATAGGTGCTGCAATGAGTCTCGAACAATTCTTTCGTGCTGATGCTACTATCCACATCTTCCGCCCATGCAGAGCGCAACGCCAACACTAGCATAACGGTCAGAACCACCAGTCCTGAACTACTTACAGCGGTTAGCATGCTGTTGCGAAAACGCTGCCGCAGGCTTTGAAACAGGGCGCGTTTATACATCCACAAGCACTGGATAACGGTGAATCACCTGGCCCAGATAGCCTTTATGATTCCACGGCTGGCGAAACGGCTGGGCATCGCCATTCTGATTAAAGGCGCGCGCCCAGATCTCATAATAGCCTTTGCCCTCAGAATTTACCTCGGAATCAAAGTGATATCAGGCGTATTCATTGGCCGGATGCGTGAGTTTGGCCTTTTTCCAGTTAATGCCGTAATCGGTTGAAATGAGCGCTTTGTCGATGCTTTTTTCGCCAGCCCAAGCGTGTCCGCGCACCGCAATTTTGTCGCCAATACCCGCTTAGCTACAGACTTAAAGGGGATTTTCCGGTTTAAATAAGCGAAGACGAGACCATGCCGGAGTAAATCGAGCATTAAAAAAATCAATGATTCTGTTCTGTACGAGAATATTTTAGGCCGTGAAAAAGCTTCTCCCGGATGCATTACCACAGTGACAGCAATTGTTGATGAAATTAATTTCAAATAAGCTGTAAGGAAATCGACTTGGCCGCGACTACTGAGCATGTTCACTCAAACCTGAATCCGTCATTTAACTACGGATTCAGATAAAACTGAACAGATAAGCCTGAGTTTTAATTTAATAATATTGGAGCATAATTATGAACACCATCAAGAACATCAAAACCCTTTCTCTGGCCAGTGGCACCGCACTCGTACTGGGCATGGCCAGCAGTTCGGTACTGGCTGCTGACAGCAATCCTTTCGGCATGACCAGTCTCTCCGACGGCTATCAGGTGGCTGTAAACGATGGTAAAACCGGCGAAGGCAAATGTGTCGATAAAGAGGCTGCCGGCAAAGCGAATGATGCAGAAGGTAAATCCGGCGAGTCGAAAGAGGCTA
>JAQICG010000223.1 GCA_027858635.1 Gammaproteobacteria bacterium
ATGCTAACCAGGGCATGAACTTTGGCCTGTTTGATACCAGCTTTAGCAATCCGGCCCCGACAGAAAAAGTCGGCGTCACCAGCATCGCTCTGGATGTTATTTTCTAATCAGTCCTGATGCTTGAAGCTGTAAATTAATATGATGCGCAAGGATGCAAAAAAATATAAAAAAACTGGTTTCGGCCGGGCAGGTTTAATGCTTATGTTGTTAGATGCGCCATTTAATCAATATAAAAACGTTGTACCGCTACGAATCAACTGGATTCAAAAGCTAACGGGATTGACGTTATTGCTTTGCGTTTTACTGTGTTCCCCATGGGCGCAGGCAGATGGCCTGTTTGATTTTCAGATGAAGCTGGCGAGCAAGGGCAATGCGGAAGCCGAATTCAAGGTAGGGGAAATGTACGAAACCGGTTTTGGTGTTGAAAAAGACATGAAAGCCGCTCGCGAGTGGATTAATAAGGCCGCCGCTCAGGGGCATGAAACTGCGAATTTTAAACTCCTGTACTGGGAGATTGAGAGTAACGGCGTCAAGGACGAAAGCAAGAATAAACTGGCTGAATTGAAATCAAAAGCCAATAACGGTAATCCTCAGGCTATGTATTATCTGGGCAAGATGCATGCCTACGGTGTTGGCGTTAAAACCAACTATGATCTTGCGCTGGACTGGTTGAATAAGGCCACTTTTGTGGGCGTCATAGAGGCAGAGAGGGAGTCTCTGATAGTTCGAGATTTAAAGCAAAAGGCGTTAGTAAAAAGTCGCCAGGCTGAAGCGCAGAAGCAAGCCAAACGTGAGCAGGCCAAAAAAGAATCTCAGCAGGATGAGCAGCGGCAGCAGGCCAAAGCGCAACGTAAGGCGGAAGAGGCTGAACAGTTGCAAGCAGAGGCCAGAAGAAAGCAGCAGCAGGCAGCGCAGGCAAAGGCTTACCTGAAAAAAATATCAAATGATAAGCAGAAGCAGCAGGCCGAGGCTGCCAGACAGGCTGCCGCACAGAAACAAAGACAAGAGGAGGCGGCTGCGGAAGAGAGAAGAAAGCAGGCGCTACTGAAAGCACAGGCTGAACAGAAAAAACAGAAGGAAAAAGAAGCCCAGTTCGAAGCCGACCCCTGTAGCGGAAAATCAGCACGTTTTCTTTCAACCTGCCGCTAATACCTGCTTAGTACCGTCAGGCAGCATGACTGATAAGGCTGTATAATCGCAGCCTTATTGATCGACAGTTATGACTCGCCTCCATGGGGACAAAATCCACACGCAAAACCCGTTCGAAGAACCGTAAAACGGTTGCAGGAAAGGCTTGTCCAAAACCAGCCGCCACCCGACCTCGTCGCCCCTATGTAAAAACCCTGCTGGTTTTACTGGTCATTGGTCTGGCTTATCTGGCGTATCTCGATGTAAAAATCATCAGCAAATTCGAAGGCCGAAACTGGCAATTACCCGCCCGGGTTTATGCGCGGCCGATGGAGTTGTATGAGGGCATGAGCCTGAAGCCGGAGCAGCTGCTGGTTGAACTTGAAATGCTCAACTATAACAGCGACAACAGTGGTACATTGCAGCCGGGGCAGTTTCATCGCTCCTACAGTCGTTTTGTTATTGTCACCCGCGGTTTCGAGTACTGGGATGGTGAAGAGCACAGTCAGGCGATACGTCTGGAAATTGCCGGCGACAAGCTTGTTCGCCTTGATGATCTGATCACCGGCGAGTCCATCCCATTAGTCAGATTTGACCCCGCTTATCTCACCGGTATCTTTCCCCGACACGGCGAAGACCGGGAACTGGTCAGGCTGGAAGAGGTTCCCGCTGAATTGATTGCCATGCTAGTGTTGATAGAAGATCGGCGCTTCTTCCAGCACATCGGGGTTGATTTCAAATCGATTGCACGCGCCTTTGTCGCTAATATGAAAGCCGGTCGAACGGTGCAGGGCGGCAGTACCATTACCCAGCAGCTGGTGAAAAATCTGTTTCTGACGCCGCACCAGAATCTGTGGCGAAAGGCTAATGAAGCGGTCATGGCCGTGCTGCTGGAACTGCATTACAGCAAGCAGAAAATTTTGGAAACTTATCTCAATGAGGTCTATCTGGGACAGGATCAGGAGCGGGCGATTCACGGCTTTGGCCTGGCCAGTCTGTACTATTTCGGCAAGCCCTTGCAGCAACTGAGCTTGCCCGAAACGGCCCTGTTGGTGGGCATGCTTAAAGGCGCTTCCTATTACAATCCGGTTAGAAATCCGGAGCGCGCGAAACAAAGGCGGGATGTCGTGCTGGCAATCGTACATGAACAGGGCGTGCTAAGCGATGAGCAATTCAGGAACTTAACTGACGAAGTCGTTGAAACTACGCGCCATGTCAAGCGTGAGCGTTATCCTGCCTATCTTGATCTGGTCAAGCGGCAGCTGCAAAGTACCTATGATGCGGAAGACCTTAATTCCGAAGGCTTGCGTATTTTTACCGCGTTTGATCCCTATGTGCAGCATCAGCTGGAAAATGCCGTCGTCAAGGTGATGCCTCAGCTGGGCGGCAGCGATACGCTACAGGCGGCTGCGATTGTAGTCTCACCCAACAACGGTGAAGTGCTGGCTGTTGTCGGTGATCGCCAGCCCGATTATCCCGGCTTTAATCGCGCACTGGATATTCGTCGTCATATCGGCTCACTGATCAAGCCGGCGATCTATTTATCCGCCCTCAAGCAAAGCAGTAAATATACGCTGGCGAGCATAATTGATGATTCGCGTTTGCGCATTCTGGGCGATGACAAAAAGATCTGGCAGCCTGAAAACTACGACCTCAAGTACCACGGCAATGTGCTGGTCTACGAAGCGTTGCTCAATTCCTACAATATTCCGGCAGTGAGAATCGGCCTGGATGTCGGTCTGGGTGAGATTGAAAAAACCATTCGCCAGTTAGGCAATCAGAGTCCACTACCGCCGCACCCCTCCATGACCCTGGGCGCGGTTGATATGTCCCCCTTTGACGTGGCGTCCATCTACCAGACCTTCGCAGCCAACGGTTTTCACAGCCCGTTGAGAAGCGTGATCGCAGTGCTGGATAAAGAGGGCGAGGCCCTGAAACGTTATCCACTGGATGTCGCCCGCGAAGTTAATCCCGATGTGGTCGCCCTGGTCAACCACACCTTGCTGGGCATTGCGCAGCAGGGCACCGCCAGACAGTTAGCGAATGATCTGGAGATAAAGGTGGCGGGCAAAACCGGCACATCCGATGATTTAAGAGACAGCTGGTTCGCGGGCTTTTCCGGTGACGCAGTGGCGGTGGTCTGGATGGGTTACGACGACAACAGCAGCACCGGCCTGACCGGCTCTTCAGGGGCGATGCGCATCTGGTCAAAATTGATGAGTTCTATTTCATCAAAATCATTCGAGGTGCTGATGCCCGATAACGTAAGCATGACCTGGGTTGATCAGAAATCCGGACTTCTCTCGGGGAAAGGTTGCGAAAATGCGATAGAATTGCCCTTCATTAAAGGTTCAGAGCCGGTGCTGAAAGCCGAGTGTTCTGAAGACGCGCCCTCCGGCTGGTTCCGTAATTTATTTGGTGGTTAAGCTTGTCTAATTTGTATCGATTTTTTATTTTCCTGATGACCATACTGTTGGCCTCCTGCGCGGTCATTGAGCAGAAACAGCCTGAAGAACCTCAGCAGATAATCGAAACCTCTACGCACAGCGCATGGCGCTTGTCGGACAGTGAAAGACGTTCTGTCTCTTCAAATCGCGCGGTGGCTCAACTTCTGACTCAGGCCGATAATCTCATTGCAGAGGAGCACTTTGCGCAGGCCACTGACAAGCTGGAGCGTCTGGTGCGTATCGAACCCCGGTTTGCTCAGGCCTGGAGTCGTCTGTCCTGGATGGCGCTAAAAAACGGCGATGCCGAACGCTCCCGCCAGATGGCGCAGCGCAGCAACAGTTACAGTCGCGACAACAATCAGCTGACGCTGCTCAACTGGCATTTCATCAAAAATGCAGGCGAGCTATTGGGCAATAACGACATCATCCAGCAGGCGGAAAAAATGATCACCACCCTGGGCGTTCGCTAATGAAATCTTCTGATTATCTGGGTGACAAGGGGGTCTTCAGTGTTCACGTTGAGGGCTATAAAGTCAGACATAACCAGCTCTCCCTGAGCGACGCCATTGAAGAGGCCATCCAAAATAAAAGCGTGCTGGTGGCCGAGGCCGGAACCGGCATCGGCAAAACCTTCGCCTATCTGGTGCCGGCGATTAATTCGGGCAAGAAGGTGATTATTTCAACCGGCACCAAACATCTACAGGACCAGCTTTTTCGCACCGATATTCCCAGAGTCTTGAAAGCGCTGGACGTGCCCATCAAGATTGCACTGCTCAAAGGGCGGGCAAACTACCTTTGTCTGAATCGCCTGCAAATCGCACCGCACCTCGGCTTCAATAATAGAACCACGCAGAGTCAGCTGGCCGAAATTAATCAGTGGTCGGGTAAAACCGCCAGCGGTGACGTCTCCGAATTAAGCTCGATTCAGGAAGATGCTTTTGTCTGGCCGATGGTGACTTCGACTGCGGATAACTGTCTGGGCAGCGACTGTGATTTCTACAGCGATTGCTTTATCGTCAAAGCGCGCAAAAAAGCGCAGGAAGCCAGTCTGCTGGTGATCAATCACCATCTGCTGCTCGCCGACATGAGTCTGAAAGAAGAGGGCTTTGCCGAACTGCTGCCCGGCGCGGATGCTTTTGTGATTGACGAGGCGCACCAGCTGCACGAAATCGCCTCGCGCTATTTTGGCGAGACCCTGTCGAGCCGCCAGCTTAATCTGCTCGCCACCGACGCCATCGCCGAACAGGTTAATGATGCCCCCGTCATGGCGGAAAGTAGAGACTGTGCCGATCAGCTGACCAGAGCCATGCAGGATTTTCGTCTGGTGTTGGGTGATTCCTCGGAGCGCCAGGCATGGGCGAACATCAAGCATAAGCCGGCGCTGGTCAAAGGGCTGGCAGAACTGGCCTCCGCACTTTCCGATCTGTCGGCGAGGCTGGAGCTGGCCTCGGAACGCAGTCGTGGACTCGATC
>JAQICG010000101.1 GCA_027858635.1 Gammaproteobacteria bacterium
GATTGTTAACTTCGGCGGTATCATCAACGAAGAGGTCAAAGGCGACGAAGCCGGTAGCAGTCGAAATATCATGGTCAATCGCGAAACCGGCGTGGTCGGTGTGCGCGCCACCTTCCGGCAACACCGCCAGATTCAGGAATTTCTTGATAAGGTCATCGGTGGTGCGCAGCGTCAGGTCATGATCGAAGCCACCATTGCCGAAGTCACCCTGAGTGATCGCTATCAGGCCGGAATCGACTGGTCGATGGTGAATATGGATGGCATGGGCAACATCACCGATCAGATCAGTCAGAATCTACTGGGCGGCAATCTGGGTTCCACCCCCTTCTTTCAGATAACTGGCACAAATACCACCGGTTCCGGCGAGAACCTGTCAGCGACCCTCAAGGCGCTGGAGACCTTCGGTGACGTAAAAGTTTTATCCAGCCCCAAGGTCATGGCACTGAATAATCAGACCGCCATGCTCAAGGTGGTCGACAACGCAGTCTATTTTTCCGTTGAAGTGACGCCTGAAATCATTAACGCAGCAACCGGCGTCGTCACCAGTCCGGCCACCATCAGCACCGACATCAATACCGTGCCGATTGGCTTTGTTATGTCGGTGATGCCCTTCATTGACAGCAACGATGTGGTCACGCTGAATATCAGGCCCACCATATCCAGAATTGTGGATACGGTAAACGACCCCAATCCGGAACTGGCAAAGGAGGGCGTCATCAGCAGCATTCCGGTCATCCAGGTGCGTGAAATCGAATCGGTGCTGAAGGTGAACAACGGCGACACCGCCGTCATCGGCGGGCTGATGCAGGACCAGGTCAACAAAAAAACCATCGGCGTGCCCATCCTTTCCAGCATCCCGTTTCTGGGCGCGCTGTTCTCCTATCAGGATGACGAGTATGTGAAATCCGAGCTGGTGATATTTATACGACCGGTGGTGGTGCACGATGCCAGCCTGAACGGGGATCTGAAAGAGTACCGCAAATATCTGATGGACGATTTCGATGCCAGTCCAGCCCAGTCCAGATAATTTGAGATTGATGATATGAGCCTGTTACTGGACGCACTGAAAAAAGCTGAGAAAGAAAAGCAGAAAGTGCGCGAAGCGGAAACCGCAGCGGCCGAACACAATAGCGCGGCAACAGATGCTGAGCCTTTAGAGTTGCAGGCGGCCACGGAAAACCCGCCCCTGCAGCAGTCGCCGGAACCAGCAAAAGCTGAAACAGTTACCGATGAGCTGGAACTGGTGCTGGATGATCCGCCCGAAGTTTCGGAGCCGCAGGCCCCTGCTCCGCAGGAAGCACCAAAAGCGGAAGCAACGAAAGCGCCGCTGAAGCTGGAGAGAAGTACCGCTACCACCTCCACCGTTTCGGACGATGCGCTGCAACTGTTAATCTACAAAACCAACAAAAGATACCGCCGGAAACAGAAGATATTGTGGGGCAGTCTGCTGTCCGTTGCAGTCATTATTTTGCTGGTGACCGGGGGCTATCACTATTACGGTGTGCTGGAAGAGGTCGATTCACTGGAGCGCAGGCATCAGCTGGCGATGCGGGTGGTGCAGGCCGAGCCGGTGAAACAGAGCCGGAAGCCGTCACCTGTTGAGCCAGTGAAAACAGCCGAGGTCGAACCGCCTCCCCGGCGCGAAGTGGTGGTGGAGGCGAAGCCGCAGGCAGCGGCAAAACCGGCCGCTAAACCTGCGACCAGGGCGGTAGCGCCGCAGGTTAAGGTCAAGGTGGTCGAAAACGATTTTTCAGTGCGGCAAACCAGAACCGAAGACCCGATCAATGCACTGCTGAAACAGGCCTGGCTGGCCTATAACCGGGCAGATTACTCCCGGGCGGGCAAAACCTATGAAAGCGTCTTGCAGCGTGAAGCAAAAAACCGCGACGCTTTGCTGGGCATGGCTGCGGTGGCCATCAAAAACGATAATCTTAAAAAGGCGAGACAGAGCTACCAGTTGCTGCTCAAACTCGACCCCCGCGATCAGGTGGCGAATGCGGCAATGGCCAATTTGGATAAAACCAAGATGGGCTCGCAGGAAGAGAGCCGGCTTAAATCGCTACTGCAACAGCAGCCGTCCGCCTTCCATCTGAATTATGCGCTGGGCAACTATTATGCCGGTCAGGGCAAATGGCCGGAAGCGCAAGCGGCCTATTTCAAGGCCTGGCAGGGCGATGCTGAGAATGCGAATTATGCCTACAATCTGGCGGTGAGCCTGGATCAGCTGGGCAAGCGTAAAGAGGCGTTGCGCTTTTACCGGCAAAGTCTGGTCTTAGCGGAGAAACAGGCGATTAGCTTTTCCGGAACGGATGTACAAACACGCATCGACAGCCTTGCTGCCAAATAGAAAATGATGAATTCAGCCGAAAAAAATGTAAAAACCATAAAACGACTTGGCGAACGTCTGGTTGAAAAAGGGCTGGCGACGGTCGATCAGGTTGAAATTGCGATAACCGAACAGAAGAAAACCGGTCGCCTGATTGGCGAGATTCTGGTGTCACTGTGTTTTGTCTCAGAATCGGTGATGCGGGATATGCTCGGTCAGGTGCTGGGCATCAAAAGTGTCGACCTGAAAAGCGTGGTGCCCGATGCCGCGGCGCTGGAGTTAATTCCAAAAGAGATGGCCGAACGGCACGTGATCGTCCCGATCAGTTTCAATCCGGAAAATCAGCATCTCCGGCTGGCGATGAAAAACGCCTCGGATCTACAGACGCTGGATCGGGTACACGCCCTGGTCGGTCGAAAGGTTGAAATCACCCCCTTCGTTTCGGGCGAAGGTGAAATCAAACGGGCGATCGACCAGTTCTACGGTTATGAGCTTTCGGTAGACGGCATTCTGCGCGAGATCGAGACCGGCGAGATTGATTACCAGAGCCTGGACGCCGTCGAAGATGAATACAGCCAGCCGTTGATCAGGCTGGTGGATGCGATTTTAGCCGACGCCGTAAAGCGCGATTCGTCCGACATCCATTTTGAGCCGGAAGACGGCTTCCTGCGCCTGCGCTACCGTATTGACGGTGTGCTAAGGCAGATTCGCAGTCTGCATAAAGATTACTGGTCCGCCATTGTGGTGCGGCTGAAAGTGATGTCCTCGATGAATATTGCAGAAACCAGAATTCCACAGGACGGTCGCCTGAGTCTGCAAGTGCAGGGCCACCGGGTCGATTTTCGTGTCTCGGCGCAACCCACCACGCACGGCGAAAATATCGTATTGCGTGTGCTTGACCGGGCCAAAGGCATTGTACCGCTGGAAGATCTGGGGCTGCATGAAGACACCCTCAG
>JAQICG010000287.1 GCA_027858635.1 Gammaproteobacteria bacterium
GTAGGCAGACTGCAATAGGGGTTCAGATCAATCAAATCCTCAGGCAATTTTTTCGGATCGACTTCCAGTTTTTCGTGCGCAATCTCCTTTTCTGACAGAACAATCCGTGTTCTGTGACATTCAATCGATGTGCCTGACGTATACAAATTCATATTGCTTTCCCACGGTTGCATTATCTATTCATCTAAACGAAATAGTATAGGAGTCTGTCGGGTTTAGGGGGATTGAAGCGAGGGAGTGGGAGAGTGAGCACACTATTCCCGATTTTAAGGCGCATAGTTATTCTATGCAACGAAAAATCGGGGACATTTGGGCCGCTCTCCTGCTTCCGCAGCCAATTCATCCTAAACCCGACAGTCTCCTAGTGAACGTCTTTCCAGTACTCTTTTTTCAGCAAATAAGCGAATACAAAGAAGATAGCCAGGAACAGTAGAACTTTCCAACCCATGCTTCTCCGCTCCGCCTGTACCGGCTCAGCAAGATACACCATAAAGTTAACCAGGTCCGCAGTAAAAGCATCGAACTCTTCTGTCGTCATCGATCCGGGCTGGATTTTCTCCAGACCTTCAATCTTATTTCCCCCATGTCCGTCATCTGCATAAACCGCCTTGTTTACACCCTGCAGGTTCATCAGCACATTCGGCATCGCCACATCGGGGAAAGCCAAATTGTTCATGCCTGTCGGGCGATTTTCATCGACATAGAAGGTACGCAGATAAGTGTACAACCAGTCGGCACCGCGTGCACGCGCCGTCAGGGAGAGATCGGGCACTGCCGTGCCGAACGCGCTTTTAGCATACTCCTCAGTCATGGCCGCCTTCATCAGATCACCGCTTTTCGTGGCTTCACCCTTCTTATCACGGGTAAAGATCAACATCTCCCGCAATTCGGTCTCGTCCATGCCGGTATCTTTAGCAATGCGATTGAAGCGCATAAAATACGCTGAATGACAGCTAAAGCAATTATCGACAAAGCTTTTTGCACCGCGCTTGATTGAGTCTTTATCATTAATATCAATCGGGGCGGCGTCGAGCTGCACGCCGCCGCCAGCAGCGAATGAGGTTGCCGGGAAAATGGCCAGTAATAATATCAGGATATGTTTTTTCATGATGTAACCCTATCCGGTACAGGTTTAGTTTTCTCGTTTTTAGAGGTCACGAACAGCACTACAAAGAAAGCAAAGTAGAGCAGCGTAAACAGCCGTGACAAGTTAGTGATGGTGTCAGTCACCGGCTGCATTGCCAGCCAGCCCAGTACCACGAAAGTCACTGCAAATACGGTCAGGTTAGCTTTGTAGATAACTGAACGATAACGAATGGATTTCACCTTACAGCGATCGATCCACGGCAGGAAGAACAGTACAACAATCGCCGCACCCATCGCACCCACACCCATCAACTTATCGGGCACCGCACGCAAAATGGCGTAAAACGGCGTGAAATACCAGACCGGAGCAATATGCGCAGGCGTCTTCAGCGGATCAGAGGCAATAAAGTTTGCATGCTCCAGGAAGTAGCCTCCGCCATCAGGGAAGTAGAACAGCACCACACTGAAGAAGAACAGGAATACCGCCACGCCCGCGATGTCTTTCACCGTGTAGTAGGGGTGGAATGGAATGCCGTCCAGAGGAACGCCCTTCGAATCCTTGTTTTTCTTGATTTCAACACCGTCAGGATTATTAGAACCGACTTCGTGCAGCGCCAGTATGTGTGCAATTACGAGGAACACAATCACAAACGGTAACGCCACCACATGCAGGGCAAAGAAACGATTCAGGGTCGCATCGGAGATGACGAAGTCGCCGCGAATCCACAGCGTCAGATCATCGCCAATCACCGGAATGGCGCTGAACAGCGAGATAATCACCTGCGCGCCCCAGTAAGACATCTGGCCCCAGGGCAGCAGATAGCCCATGAAAGCTTCCGCCATCAACGCCAGGTAGATGAACATACCGAACAGCCAGATCAGCTCACGGGGTTTTTTGTAGGAGCCGTACATCAGGCCGCGGAACATGTGCAGATAGACCACAATGAAGAACGCGGTTGCACCGGTGGAGTGAATGTAGCGGATCAACCAGCCGTAAGGCACGTCACGCATGATGTGCTCAACCGAGGCAAACGCCAGTTCGGCATCGGGCTTGTAATGCATAGTCAGGAAAATACCGGAAACAATCTGAATCACCAGCACCAGCAGCGCCAATGAACCAAAGAAGTACCAGAAATTAAAGTTTTTTGGTGTGTAGTATTCAGCCAGATGCTCATTCCACATTTTCATCAATGGGAAACGATCATCGACCCAACCTAATAGCTTACCCATTATGCATTGCCCCCTTCTTTACCCACAATAATAGTTGTGTCGGTCACATAGTAATGTGGCGGCACAACCAGATTGGTCGGTGCAGGCACGCCCGAAAATACCCGGCCGGCCAAATCAAATTTGGAACTGTGACAGGGACAGAAGAAACCACCCAGCCAGCTCTCACCCAGATCGGCCGGGGCAATGTCTGGGCGGAAAGTGGGCGAACAGCCCAGATGGGTGCAGATACCGACCAGAACCAGAAATTCAGGCTTGATCGAGCGATACATGTTTTGTGCATATTCAGGCTGCTGATCAACATTCTCTGAAGCCGGGTCACTCAGTTTATCTGTGCTTTCCTCAAGGTTGGCCAGGGTTTTTTCAGAACGCCGAACAATCCATACCGGCTTGCTCTGCCAGTCCACCGTCATCATCCGCCCTTCTTCCAGACGACTAACATCAGCTTCTATCGGGGCGCCCGCATTTTTGGCGCGCTCACTGGGCATCCATGAGGCCAGGAAAGGCACGGCAACAAAGCCGACTCCGACCGCACCCACCACAGAGGTAGACGCCACTAAAAACCGGCGCTTACCGTTATTTACACTATCGGTAGACATTTACAAATCTCCGCATTATTGAATTAGGCTATTGTTGTACTTTTTGTGACTATTCAGCGTTGAATCCGCATAAAAGTGACATACAATTAAAATATGCAAAGCGCCTGAAACTGACCAGGACACTCACAAAGCCGCAATAGCTTATCTTATGTTATACAATCAGCCAAGTATTTTATAACAAACCAAGTAAAAACAAAGACCTATAAATCCATCATGAAAAACAAACACACACTTTTCAGTTACTTTTTAAACTGGGGGCTTATCGGTCTATTCCTGAGCATGCTGTTTCTGATATTTCAGGGGCAACTACAGCTCACTTTCAACTCCCCGACGCCTGACTCAGCACCGCAGCCTCTCAACCGCGGCTTTTCTCCGGCGGTTACCCTTGCCGCGCCTTCGGTGGTGAGTATTCAGGTCGTACGCATGCAAAAAAGCAGCGCTCCGAACAGCAGTGAACAGCCATCGCAAAACTTTCTGGGTGAAATTCCACCTCAACGCCCTCGCCCCAAACCCAGCATCAGTTCAGGTTCGGGCGTAATTCTCAATACCCAGGGCCATATCGCGACCAATTACCACGTCATCAAAGGTGCCGAAAGCATCCAGATCACCCTCAATGACGGTCGAAAAACCATCGCCCAAATCGTCGGTGATGATCCGGAGACCGATCTGGCCATTTTAAAGATCGAGCTGCCCGACCTGCCGCCTGTCCATATCGCCGACATCGACCAGCTTCAAATCGGCGACATCGCACTGGCCATCGGCTATCCCTTCGAAATCGGCCAGACCGTCACCCAGGGCATCATCAGCGCCACCGGTCGCACCCACGTCAGCGCCAACACCTATGAAAACTTCCTGCAGACCGATGCCGCCATTAATCCCGGCAACTCCGGTGGCGCACTGATCAACGATCGGGGCGAAATTATCGGCATCAACTCGCTCATCTTCTCCACCACCGGCGCCTTTAATGGCATCGGTTTTGCAATCCCCATCGATCTAGCCATCACCGTGCTGGAACAGATCGTCGAGCATGGCTATGTCGTGCGCGGATGGATGGGTGTGGGTGGGCAGGCGTTAACGCCAATGATTCTGGCCAAACTGGAACTTGAGGGCATTACCGGCATTCTGGTCACCGATGTCGATGCCCGCGGCCCCGGTGACAAGGCCGGGCTGAAGCCGGGCGACATCATCACCCACATTAACGGCCAGAACATGGAGTCCGCTCAGGACATCCTCAACATCGTCGCCACCGGTCAGCCGGGGGACGTTTTTCAAGTCACTGGCCTGCGCCAGCGTGAAAGTTTCAGTATAGAAGTAGTGCTGGGGCAGCGCCCCATGATGAGCCAGCAGCAATAGCGTGGTGGCGTGCTGCACGTAGGAGCCTGACGCGCGCATGGCACCCGCGCGTATTGCCGGCGGCTTTGCTCAGACAGTCAGTCCGACTTCAGCGCTTTCTTCAGCGCTACCAGAAACGCCGCATTCTCATCCGGCATGCCGATGGTCACGCGCAGGCAGTTGCTCAACGCGCCAGTCTGGGCGTTCATATTCTTGATTAGAATGCCCGCCTCACGAATCGAGGCAAACACCTCTGCGGCACTGTGCTGCAGCAAGCGGAACAGAATGAAATTAGCCCGGCTCGGGAACGCCTCCACCCCTTCCATCAAGGCCAGCGCCTGCATCATGGCTTCGCGCTCGACCCTGATCACCGCCGCCTGCTCGTCCAGCGCCTCGACATGTTTCAGCGCTGCCACCGCTGCGTGCTGCGTCAGCACATTAATATTGTAGGGCAGACGCACCTTGTCGACCTCCTGAATCAGCGCTGGGTGCCCCGCCAGCATACCCAGACGCAAACCCGCCAGCCCCATTTTGGATACCGTGCGCATCACCAGCAGCTGCGGGTAGCGCGCCAGCCGCGACATGAAACTGCTCTGCGCAAACGGATGATAGGCCTCATCCACCACCACCAGACCCGGCGCGATATTCAGAATCTCTTCGATATCGGCATCCGCAAACAGGTTAGCCGTGGGATTATTCGGGTAGGCAATAAAAATAATTGCCGGCTGATGTTTTTCGATGGCCGCACGCGTCGCCGCCATATCCAGATTAAAATCCGCATCCAGCGGCACGCCGACATACTGCAAGCCGACAAACTCCGCGATCATCCGGTACATCACAAAACCGGGGTCGAACGACAGAATACAGCGTCCCTTGCCGCTGACTACCATCGCCAGCATCTGAATCAGCTCATCCGAACCATTGCCCAGAACCGTCTCCGCACCCTCGGGCACTTCCATCACCTGTGACAACTTGCTGCGCAACTGCGCCGCAGTAGGGTCGGGATAGCGATTAATCTCCGCCCCCGCCAGTACCTCCGGCCAGTGCCCGGTCAACGCCTCCAGCGTATAAGGATTCTCCATAGCATCCAGTTTGGTCAGGCCACCGGCATTCGCCACATGGTAGGCGTTCAGTGCGCGAATCTCGGGTCGAATCCAGTTCAGAAGTTTTTCAATCACAGCCAGGCTCATCGTTTATTAAATTAGAAACCGGATGGTATCAAACCCGACGGTACAAAAAAATTTATTTTCAGGCCTTGTATCCAAATAAAACAGCCATAAATAAGTCACACGAACAACAAAATACACAATCACGAGATGAATGATATGAACTTGACTAGAAGCAACAACCCTTGGAGCATCTTTGATCAACTCAGCCGTGAACTGAATATGCCCACCCGAGCCTACAGTGAAGACGACGCCAATGTCGCCACTGCCAACTGGACGCCATCGGTCGATATTACCGAAGATGAAAATAGCTTCAAACTGCTGGCCGACATCCCCGGCGTAAACCCCGATGACATCGAAGTCTCCATGGAGAACGGCGTCTTAACGGTTAAAGGTGAACGCAAAACCGAAGAGAAAACCGAGAAAGAAAATTTCCGCCGCGTCGAGCGTCATTACGGTACTTTCTATCGCCGCTTCACCCTGCCGGAAACCGCCAACCCCGACAAGATCGAAGCCCATTCCGATCATGGCGTGCTGAAAATCACGATCCCTAAACAGGAAGTCGCACAGCCTAGACGTATCAGCGTCAGTCAATAAACAACTCCTACTCTCCTAGAGTATTTCGACCCGCGCCAGCGGGTCTTTTTTTGTCTGCTGTTTGCATATATAAAAATCTGATTGAAATCGCCGCTTAGGCGACGGATAATTCCTGTTAGATTTTCGATAACTTTTATTCACAACAGGTACAGAACATGAGTGGTGGTTGGGGCTGTCCGCACGAGGCCGATGGCAAATGTCAGCGGGTAGAAAACAGACCCTGCGATCCAGGCATGAAAGGATGCATTCTCGCGGGGCGGTTTATTTTTAGTGATGACGCTAAGAATACTGAAGCAGCGAAGAAGAAGAAGAAAATTAAATAGTTGGTGGTGGATTTTAGTGGGGGTTCTTTATCCTTTGCTGTCATCTCGAACGCATGTGAGAGATCTTTGTTTTATCTTCCAGCATCAATAAACTGATGTTTTACGGGTAGTGGGTTCCCGCACC
>JAQICG010000157.1 GCA_027858635.1 Gammaproteobacteria bacterium
TCCCCTCGCAGCAGCCGCTGTATGCCGTGCCCTATTTTACCTTCGAGCAACTGCGCTATTATGCGTTGAGCTTTGACGGCAGTGAGAAAAAACTGGGCCAGGTGTACACCTATGACGGAAACTACCCCGGTGCCGGCAAGGTGTTGAATATGCAGATGAGTAACGAAGTTGTGGTGGCAGGTACAATTGCCTATCGGGATCTCTCCTTCGAGTTCGAAGGGCAGCGTTATGCGATCCGTACCGCGCATGAAAATGAGCGCATCCGTTTTATGCAAACCTATCCGCAGCTCGATCTAAAATGGTATTTCAAAACCGGGGTAAACACCCGCACTTCCATGCCTGTGCTGCAGCAGCTGAGTGACAACATGAAAGGCATGGATGAACAGACCGCGGTCAATTTCCTGCTGAGATTTGTGCAGACATCCTTCCGCTATAAGACTGATGAAGATCAGTTTGGCAGGGAGAACTATCTGCTGCCAAAAGAGACACTGTATTATCCCTATTCAGACTGCGAGGATCGCTCCATCCTGTTTGCCTGGCTGGTGCGGAATCTGCTGGGCCTGGAGGTGATCGGTCTGGATTACCCCGGGCATGTGGCTACGGCAGTTCTGTTTAAAGGCAGCATCCCGGGTGACTCGATTGCGCATAATGGCCATCGTTATGTAGTGGCTGATCCCACCTACATTAATGCCACCGCCGGCATGACCATGCCGGCGTATAAAAATAAAAAGGTCGAGGTGATCGACATACGCTAACCTGCGAACAGATGCCCGTTGCAATGAAAATAAAAGCCTGTATCCAGCAGTTTTTTATTTTTACAGGATGCTTTTAAATAATCTAATGTCACCATTGTGTTTCAAAAGTGTTGCTTACGTTGTGCTAATTGCGCTGACGTTTATGGCGGGCGAAAAAAAACTTCTGGCTGAAGAGGTCAGCGCAGAGCCTGAGGCTGAAGAGATCAATACAGAGTCCGAGGTTGAAGAAATTAAAAAAGAACAGAAGCCTAATATTTGCGATAGTCTGAAAGGCGAAGGTGACGGCTGGATTGACGATGTACATACCTATCTGAGCGTGGAGTTTTGCAAGCCAGCGGTCTGGTTCGATTCATTTTTTGCCGATAAGCGTATTTATGAGGAAGGGCGCGCCGGTACGCATCTACGTTGGACAAATGATTATGTTTTAACCGAAGGTGGAAACTGGGTTTACACCTCCGATGTGCATGCCAGTTTCGAGTTGCCCAAAGCCAAAAATAAGGCTCACATTATTTATGATGGAGAGGAGGATGAGCGTCTGCGGGATGTTGCGCCAGTGCAGCAGGAGCCGGCCAAAAAAGATCTGGGGCTGCTGTATGCGATTACGCAATCCGAGCGGGCGAATTTCAGTATCCGGCTGAAGCTGTCTCCCAGCATCCTATTTCGCTATCGCTATACCTGGCCGGTTACAGATACCTTTACCACCCGCTTCACGCAGGAACTCTATCGGCGCGACAACCTTGATGGCAGGTCATCAAGAATCGATTTTGAAAAAAGATTCTCGAAAGCTTTATTTCTGCGACAAAGTAACTCGGTAATGCATTCGGAAGGCTTTGAGGGTGAGCAGTGGGACAGCAGCCTGGTGCTATATCAATATTTGAGCGAGAAAAGCGCGCTTTCCTACGAGAGCAGTACGACCAGGCTGACGTATCCGGAATCCTATATAAAAGCCTCACGACTGGGCGTGCGTTACCGGCGAAATTTTTACCGCAAATGGCTGTTCTATGAAATAGCCCCGGCCAAAAACTGGAGCCGGCCACTGCCTGGCGATGAGCGTGAGCAGTCCTGGGAGATCCTGTTCAGGCTGGAAGTGAATTTTATAAATGAATAAAGAATGCAAGGTTATTACATGTTTTAAAAGCATTCACCGCAGAGACGTAGAGAAAATCATATAAGCCTGGACAGGCCCTCCTTCAGGTCAATGCTCGGGCTCCAGTTCAGCAGAGTCCTGGCTTTATCAATATTCGCATAGGAGTGTTTAATGTCGCCCTGACGCGCCTCTTCGTATCGGGCGTTAAGCTCTACTTCGTAAAGCTCGCATAATGTTTTCAGCAGGTGGTTCAGGCTGATTTTATTTGCGCAGGCTATGTTGAAAAACTGGCCGCTACAAGCCTTTTCCGTGACTGCCTTCATGTTGGCTTCGACAACATCACTGACAAAGACAAAATCACGCGTCTGTTCACCGTCGCCGTATATGGTGGGTATTTCGTTGTGGCTGAGTTTGTTGGTGAAAATGGAAATGACCCCGGAGTAGGGTGAGGATGGATCCTGCCTCGGTCCATAGACGTTGAAGTATCTCAGGCAAACAGTCTCCAACCCATATAAGCGGCTATACATGCCGCAGGCGGATTCGGAGGCCAGCTTGTCGACCGCATACGGCGATAAAGTGACAGGGCACATGGTCTCCAGTTTGGGTAGAGTGGGTTCATCGCCATAGAGCGCCGCGCTGGATGCAAAGACAAAACGCTTTACCTTATTTTGTCTGGCAGCTTCGAGCAGGTGCAGCGTTCCCAGATAATTGATCAGGCTGCTGCCGACAGGGTCATTGACGGTTCTGGGCACCGAGGCCACCGCGGCTTTATGAAAAACCCAGTCGATACCGGACATGCATTGTTTGACGGTATCATAATTACTGATGTCGCCCTCAATGATTGAAAGAGAGCTGTGCTCGGGCAGGTTGTGCCGATGCCCGGTCGAAAAATCGTCCAGGACAACGACTTCATGGCCATCGTTCAATAAACGTTCGACAATGTGTGAGCCTATAAAGCCGGCGCCACCGGTAACCAATGCTTTCATTAATGTTTTTCCTGTTGTCACAAGTTGAAATCATAACCATAACTCAGGCGGGCAAAGAGCGTTAGCTCATTGAAGCTCGCTGTCTCGATAGTGCTGTCTTTACTATGGTAATTAAGGTTTGCTGTGGCCAGTAATCTGCGGGACAGGCGATAGTTGATATTGCCACCAAAGCTAAACTCATTATCTTCTCGAGGAGTATCGGTTAACTCGGTTTGGCTATAACTGGTACTGATGCCCGTCGATATTATCGCTGACAGTGGATAAGTAAGTTTAATGCCCACCGCCTGTACGTCACGGTCCAGTAATGCAAATTCGTAGTCATACCTGCTTAGTTTTATCCAGGCATCTGATTTTAAGCGGGCGTCATCTTTCAGATAGTTAATTCTCATAGTGCTGTTACGCAAAGCATCTGAAGAGATTTGCGTATAAGAAAAGTTGCTTTCATCCGGATTGATCGAAGAGTCCAGCAAACTGCTGTTAGTGTCGGTTATCTCGGAGCCAATGTAAGTGCGAAGATTCGAAGAGCCGGTAATATCAAATGACCACCTGATGTTGCCGGTTATGCCCTGTACATTGTTATCATCTTCCCGCTCAACCCGTGTTGTGCCGATGTCTGCACCGTAGCTGTAGCCTGAGCGAGTGGATGAGAGTGTAAGATGGACGCTGTTTAAGGTGTAATCTGTCACCAGCGGGTCGTCATAATCGACCCTGTTTGTGCCGCCGCGCACGCCCACATTCATGGTGCGAAACAGTTGATAATTCCAGCCGGCATCCAGCGCGGTCTGCTGATTATCCGTGTTTTGAATTTCATAAGAAAATTTTCGGTATTCCGGATTAAGTGTCAGCGACTGCCGCCCGGATATCCTGTAGTCGATGTTGGTACCGAAGGTGAATACATTAGAGTCCTGAATGTTGTCGGGTGTATCCGGGTTAAGTGAGTTAACTGATTGCTGGGAGAAAGAGTTATGCATCTGCCAGTCGATCCGGTCTCTCAGCATCTCCCAGCCGGCGGAGGCATTAAGTTTGAAGTATTGCTGATCGTTGTAGCTGTCTTTGATGTATTTTTCATGTTGTAACGAGGTCTCAGCTTCCAGCTGGAAAGGTCCGTTGCCGGCGTCGATACCGGTGCCTATACGGGTGCTGATAATCAAATCCTGCATTTCGTTAGTGGGCGTTTTTCGGGCGTTATCGGTGTATTGTGCAGTCACACTGGCGGCCGGCTTTATCTCCGCAGCGTAGAGGGTGTTGCTGGCAAATATTATTCCGGATAAAGCAAACAGGAAATAATAATTTGGCCTGATACCGTCCTCCATAGATCCCTCCTGATACCGTTATCAAAAATAAGGCTGATTAAAATCCGCGTTCGGGCACAGTGATGATATCACCCGGCATCAGGGTCACATTTGTACTCATATCCCCATGGAGCATTATATTTTTGAGACGAATGTCGTAGGTTTCAGTACCGGTCTTCGTGCGCCGGTGCAACTTGGTGTTGTTGCTATCGGCATATAAATCGACACTGCCCGCTTCCAGTACTGCATCCAGCACCGTCATGCCCTGATGATAAGGGAGAGAAATGTTTTTTGTTACCGAACCGGTGACGCGAATGCGTGAAAGGAAGGCGTGGCCCTGTAGGCTGGTTAGAATAATCGTAACATTGGGCGACTTAACATAAGTAGATAGCTTCTTTTCGATAACCGCTGCCAGCTCCTCAGGGGTCAGACCCGCTGCCATAACATCACCGACTAGAGGTACGGATATCTTGCCATCCGGCCTGATCGGTTCCGATAGTGACAAACTGGGATTTTTCCAGACATTGATCATGAGCTGGTCACCGACCGCCATCTTGTAGGAATCAATGAGTACTTTTGGGGATACGCTTGTCCCTGCTATGTGCTGGGGAGGCAGGTTCGGCTTCTGTAATGCACAGCCGCCCGGGCCGGATAGCAGACTGATAAACAATAAAAAAATAAAGAGGATCTGATGTGTTTTCATTTTATTCACCGTCCAATAGTACATTTAATTTCACTGACAAAATAGT
>JAQICG010000092.1 GCA_027858635.1 Gammaproteobacteria bacterium
AACCACATGAATGTGGTAAACAATCAAGAGCTTGTGCCATGCATCCACGTTTAAACCACGGATTCAGGTTTAAGTTAACCGGTTGTTAAGTATTCAGGGCTTCGCTTAATAAGCGCGCAGTGACGTCGACAATGGGAATTACTCGATCGTAATTAATGCGTGTGGGACCAATAACCCCTAACGCACCCAGCATCTCGCCGTTTGATGTATAGGGGGCGGAGATCACACTGCAATGACCGAGGCCCTCGATGCCCACTTCATTGCCGATAAATATTTTCACGCCATCGCCCTTTATGCAGCGGTCCAGCAGACCCAGCATTTCACGTTGATGGTCGAACATTTCCAGCATGTGCTGCATGTGCTTCATGTCGGTACTATTTCCATATCGCACCAAATTGGTTTTGCCCTGAATCAGATAGGGCTGCGCCTTCTGCTCAACATTAGACAGCGCCTTGTCCGCGACATCGATAACGGTCTGCATGATGGCGTCCATATTTTTACGGGTACGATTTAAATCGGAGAGCAGCTCATGACGGACGCTGAAAATATCCTGGCCGGAGAAATGCTGATTCAGGTAGTTACCGGCAGCCTGCAACTGTTCTGCCGAATAGGCCGTGTCGAGATGAACGACCCTGTTCTGAACCTCTTTTTCATTGGTAACCATAATGGCCAGCACGCGCTTTTCCGAGAGCGGCAGAAATTCAATGTGACGTAATCGGGACTGACTGTTTTTCGGCACAGTGATGACGCCGGTCATCTGCGTCAGCTCCGATAAAATCCGGTTGGCCTGATTGATGAGCGTTGTTTTGTCCTGATCCGGATGCAATTGCTGTCTGAGCTGGCTGAACAGTTGCTTCTTCAACGGCTGCACTTCGAGCATGGTATCGACGAACATGCGTAGGCCCTGCTCGGTGGGTATTTTTCCTGACGATGTGTGAGGGGCTTTAACCAGTCCCTTTTTTTCCAGATCGGACATGACGTTACGGATAGTTGCCGTACTAATGTCCAGACCGGCAAGGTTCGCCAGCTGCTTTGAGCCCACCGGTTGACCATCACTGATGTAGCTGCCGATCAGGTTTTTCAGCAACGCCGCTGCTCGATCACTCAATCTTTGGGGACTTACGGACATACCATGCTCAACAATTCAGGCTTCTAGGAGTCTGTCGGGTTTAGGGGGGATTGAAGCGAGGAAGTGGGAGATTTGGGCCGCTCTCCCACTTCCGCAGCCAATTCATCCTGAATCCGACAGACTCCTAGCACTCATCGGTAACGAGTGCTAGCAGTGAATTATCGGTGCAAACCACTATCGGGTCAAGGTTGAAGCCATTAAGTGGCGTTATTGTGGCGCGAGAATACCGTCTTCCAGCGTATAAATGCGCTCCATGCGTTCGGCGATACCCAGATCGTGTGTGACGATGATCAGCGCGGTTTTATAACTTTTATTGAGATTAATAATGAGCTCAATGGCCTGTTCAGCATTTTTGCGATCCAGATTGCCGGTGGGTTCGTCAGCCAGCACACAGTCGGGACCATGAATCAGCGCTCGCGCAATCGCTGCCCGTTGGCGTTCACCGCCTGACAGCTCCCCCGGCTTATGTTGCAAACGATGTGACAGGCCCACCTCATCCAGAATGTCCGCAGCTCGCTGATTGGCAGTTTCAGTTGATTCGTCTGCAATTAGCAGAGGCATGGCAACGTTTTCCAGCGCGGTAAATTCAGGCAGCAGGTGATGAAACTGGTAGATAAATCCGAGGTGCCTGTTGCGGATGATGCAGCGGGTTTTTTCGCGGTGACCGGCGATGTCATTGCCGTTCAGCAGCACCTTGCCGGTGGTCGGCTCATCCAGCCCGCCCAGGGTGTTGAGCAAGGTGGTTTTACCCGAGCCGGATGAGCCGATAATGGCGATGGTTTCACCCTGATGCAGGTGCAGATTGATGTCTGTCAACACGTGCAGGGCATCACCACTACCCTCCTGATAGGCCTTCCCTAGAGCAACCGCTTCGAGACTGAAACTATTCATAACGCAGTGCCTCCGCAGGCAAGGTTTTCGATGCGCGCCAGGCTGGATAGATGGTCGCGGCGATGGTAATCAGAAACGCTGCAAGCGCGTAGGTGATGACTTCACTGGCTCTGACATCAGCCACGATATCGCTGATGTAGTAGACATCGGAAGGCAGGAAGTCGGCGTTGAAAACCTGTTCGAACCAGCTCACAATCTCAAAGACATTCAGCGCCGTCGGCACGCCCAACGCGACGCCGACAATAGTGCCGAACAGGCCGATCACCGCGCCCTGAATCATGAAAATGGCCATGATGCTGCCCGGCGTAATGCCCAGCGCCCGCAGAATGGCAATGTCCGATTCCTTGTCGTTTACCGACATCATCAGGGTCGAGACAATATTGAGTGCGGCGACGGCCACCACCATCAGCAGAATAATGAACATCACGGTTTTTTCGGTTTTCAGCGCTTTAAAGAAATTGCTGTGCTGCTGCGTCCAGTCGCGAACCCAGTACTCCTCACCAAAAAGATTGCCCAGATTTCGCGCGATGGCGGGGGCCTCAAACAGATCAGTCAGCTTCAGGCGCACGCCGTTTACCCGATCACCCAGATCAAAAATTCTGCTCGCATCTTCAATGTGCATATAGGACATAGCACTATCGAACTGGTGCATGCCCACTTCGAACACCCCCACCACCTCAAGACGTCGCAGTCGGGGCATCACGCCGAGAGCGGTGACCATGGCCTGGGGGGTAATGAGGGTGATACGGTCGCCTTCATAAACGCCGAGTGAGTTGGCCAGTTCGCTGCCCAGAACAATGCCGAATTCGCCGGCTTTAAGGTCACTGAGGCGGCCCGAAACCATGCTCTCGGCAATGGTCGAGACCTCCTTTTCCAGCGATGGCTCAACGCCGCGCGCGAGCGAGCCGCTGACACGTTTGCCGTTGGTAAGCATGACCTCTTTCTGAATATAAGGTGCCGTAGCCACGACTCCCGGTTGCTGTTTCGCCTGCTCCGAAACACTCTGCCACCCGGAAACCGTGCCACTGAAACCGGTGACGGTGGCATGTGAGGTCATGCTCAGAGTGCGATTGCGCAATTCATTGCCAAAACCGTTCATCACTGATAAGACCACGATCAACGAAAATACGCCCAGCGCCACGCCCGCCATGGAAATGAAGGCGATGAAAGACACAAAATGATTTTTACGCTTGGCGCGGGTATAACGCAGGCCAATAAAGATTTCTTTGGATAAAAACATGCGCGGATTTAATCAGGAAAGCTCAGAGAATGCTATGCAAACCTGCTGATAAGCAAAACTATCGGCTACAAAAAATGCGA
Organism: Gammaproteobacteria bacterium; assembly: GCA_027858635.1. GTDB lineage: Bacteria > Pseudomonadota > Gammaproteobacteria > SZUA-229 > SZUA-229 > LH-M37. The sequence goes on from JAQICG010000092.1 coordinate 3,341, forward strand.
CTTGTACGGCTTAGCGAGTTTGCCCGGATACCGGCATCACAATAATCTCAACCCGCCTGTTTTTTTGCTGTCCGCTTTCACTGTCATTATCGGCAATGGGCGACTCCTCACCATAACCAATTGCCTCAATGGCGACCTGGGACTGGCTCAAATGCCGGGAAATATAGTCACTCACCGCCTGCGCCCGTTGCAGGGAAAGCTGCATATTGTAGTCATCCGCGCCCTGATTATCGGTATGACCGGCGACGCTGATTTTCGAGCTGGGATAAGACGGTATCTGCGCAATCACCTCATCCAGTTTTGTTCTTGCTGCCGTCGTCAACAGGCTCTGATTAAAACCAAAAATAACCCCGCTATCGAGCGTCAGTTGCAAGGCGGAGCCGATGGCGCCAATTGCATCGATATCCGAACCCGGTGAACCGGGGCCGCAATGCTG
>JAQICG010000437.1 GCA_027858635.1 Gammaproteobacteria bacterium
GCCCACTGTGATGGAACCGGCCCGGAAAAATTGGAAAGCAGATACTGGAAGCTGGCTGTCAATTCGGCCCCGGAGCGCTGACTCTGCTGCAGGGTCGCAGCAAAGATCTGCGGAGCCACCAGAAACGTACAGAGCAGGATTCCGGTAACAGTGGATAATATATATCTGGAAGAATATTTATTCATTATGTTTCCTGACTACAGGACTCAATCTTACGTTTTTCCGGTTAATCCAGCTCGTAGTTTTTCTGCCAATCTTCATCATCCGCCAGTGCAGGCTGTTCTCGCTTATCAAACAGGCAGTTGCCAATCACCAGGTAATCCATCTCGGTACGCATGAAACAGCGGTACGCATCTTCAGGCGTGCAAACAATCGGTTCGCCACGCACGTTAAAGCTGGTGTTGACCACCAGTCCATAGCCAGTTAGTTCTTTAAATGCAGAAATAAGCTGCCAATAACGTTTATTGGTGTGCCGGTGTACGGTCTGGATACGGGCGCTGTAGTCGACATGCGTCACCGCAGGGATATCTGAACGCAGATGATAGAGTCTCTGGTGCAGGTCAAGGCCGATATCATTTTCGGCCAGCGGGTGGCAGCGATCTGTTACCACTGGCCCAACCAGCAACATGTAAGGGGACGCGACCGAGAGATCGAAATACTCCTTGCTGTTTTCGGCTAACACTGAAGGGGCAAATGGCCGGAAGCCTTCCCGATACTTGATTTTTAAATTGAGTCGTTTCTGCATCTCTGGGTGTCTCGGATCGCCGAGGATGCTCCGGTTACCAAGTGCCCGCGGGCCATATTCCATCCGCCCTTGAAACCAGCCAACGACCAATCCCTCTGCCAGCATTGCCGCGACCTCATGACACAGCTGAGAAAAATCGTCAAAAGTTTTGTGCGGTGCCTGTCGACCCCGACAAAGCCGTTCGACATCTATAGAACTAAAAGCAGGGCCCAGATAGGCCCCCTGCATGGCATCCTCGCCATCCGCGACAGTTCGTTCTTTGCCCTGCCAGATATGGTGCGCAGTGTAAGCCGCTCCGAGTGCGCCGCCTGCATCTCCGGCAGCTGGTTGAATCCACAGGTTATCGATAATCCCACTGGTGAGGAGTTTGCCATTGGCAACGCAATTTAGTGCAACGCCACCCGCCATGACCAGATTCCGACTGCCGGTCAACTCCACTGCCGTGCGGGCCAGTTTCAGGACGATCTCTTCGGTGGTCTGCTGAATCGCCAAAGCCATGTCCATGTACTTTTGGCTGATGTCGGTTTCTTCGGCGCGGCGCGGAAGACCGAATAGGGCCTCCCACTTGTCATCGTGGCACATGCGCAAACCGGTCGCGAAATCAAAGTAATCCATATTGAGGAGCAGTGAACCGTCCTCTTTGATCTCCACTAAATCCGAGCGGATCTGTCGCATGAAGTTTTCAACTCGCTCACTGCCAGCCTGCCCGTATGGCGCCAGACCCATAAGTTAGTATTCACCACTGTTGACTTTGAACCCACAGTAATATGTAAAGGCGGAGTAAAGTAGGCCGAGGGAGTGCGGAAATGGCAGCTCCCGAAGAATGCTGATCTCCTTGCCGTTGCCCCGACCGATAGTCGTGGTGGCCCATTCGCCGACGCCATCAACGGTCAGAATGGCCGCTTCGTTGAATGGCGACGGATAGAAAGCACTGGCCGCATGCGAGAGATGATGTTCGGGGAACAGCAGAGGTGGCCGATTATTCAACCGGCCGCCGTTGATTTTTTCCAACTCCTGCCACAGATTATGGCGCATGAAGAGCTTTTCTTTAACCCAGACCGGTGTCGCTGAAAGAAAGCTTTGTAGCCCGCGGGGCGCGAACGCGTGATAGGTTTCCAGCAGTCGCTCGAACTTGAGAAGAGGTTTGTCGTAGAAGGCGATCGCATCGAGGTCTGATATTTTCAGACCGGCTTCAGTCAGACAGTATTCTACTGCCCGGACAGGGAAAGCTTCATCCTGCTTGATCCGGGTAAAACGCTCTTCTTGAGCAGCGGCAACGATCACCCCATCGCTGAGCAGTGCGGCGGCACTGTCATGATAGAATGCGGATATACCAAGGATAGTGTAGGGCATTATTAAAGACCTAAAAAATGGTGTAAATAAATGGTGCGATGGCAGATCCACTGGTCAGTACGATCAATGCTCCGAACAAGACCAGGGTGAGAATGATCGGCAGCAACCAGAATTTTTTACGCATTTTGAGAAATCCCCAAAGATCTTTTAGAAAATCCATTCGTTTATTCCTTTATCCCGGGTTCAGTAAGGTCGCTCAAGGT
>JAQICG010000088.1 GCA_027858635.1 Gammaproteobacteria bacterium
GCTCAACAAACTTCCCGACAACGTCTTCAAAGATCTGCTCTTTCAGGAGCTGGCATCTCGCACCGGCCTGAATGCCGGCAAGCTGCAAGCGTCCGTCGCAGATGAGCCGGTTCACACTGTGCGCATCTCTTCCCGGCCACGCTCAAACCGTGAAGTAAAACAAAACGCCATCCGTGACGCTGTCACCCTGCTCTTACAGTTTCCTGCGCTCTCTTCTGAGGTTGAGATTCCGGATAATTTTAAAACTTCGGCGCTACAAGGCTTACCGCTATTGCATGAAATCGACACGCTGATTAAAGCTCATCCTGAAATCAGTTCATCGGCATTACTGGAACGCTGGCGCAATAATGAAAACTTCTCCACGCTGCAAAAACTGATGCAGCGGGATGTGGTCGGCTGTGACGGATCGCAGAATACCCAGGCCATTTTTATTGATACCATCAAAAACCTGATTAGCAAAAACAATGACCACCGTTACGAAGCGCTGGAAAAAAAATTGCAGAAAGAAGGCCTGAGTGATATTGAGCTGGAAGAATACAAAACCTTCTTTAGCCGCTAGGAGCCTGACCGAGAATAGACTGTCTTACTGCGGAACTGCGATTTTGGCCATATTTCCCGATTTTGAGGCGCATATTATTCTACGCAACGAAAAATTGGAGGGGGGATTTGGGCCGCTCTTCCGCAGCCAATTCATTCTAAATCCGACAGCCCCCTAGTGATCTGAACCCTGCTTGATGTTGACAAGCCGAAAAAATGATGGATAATGACCGCTCTTTAGCGCCAATTTGACTCAGATTGCGGGCGCGTTATAAATGCAGCTAAAGCGACTTTGATACCTACACAAACATCAAAATCCGTTGCAGCTGCACCTTAATGGGTTTTTTATTGCAGGTAACAAAATTATGAACGACTACTTATTTACATCCGAATCAGTTTCCGAAGGCCACCCCGATAAGGTCGCCGATCAAATCTCAGACGCCGTACTCGACGCCATCTTAAAGCAGGATACCAAAGCTCGCGTTGCCTGCGAAACGCTGGTCAATACCGGTATGGTGATACTTGCCGGCGAGATCACCACCGAAGCCTGGGTTGATATGCAGGAGATCGTCCGCGAGACCGTGAAACGCATTGGCTACAACTCTTCCGACATGGGTTTCGACTACGAATCGTGCGCGGTTATCACCTCCATCGACAAACAGTCGGCCGATATCGCCATGGGCGTGAATGAATCAGATGATCACGAACAGGGTGCCGGCGATCAAGGCTTGATGTTTGGCTATGCCAGCAATGAGACCGATGTGCTCATGCCCGCGCCTATCACCTTTGCTCACCAGCTGGTAAAACGTCAGGCTGAAGTTCGCAAGAACGGTACGCTTTCATGGCTTCGTCCCGACGCCAAAAGCCAGGTGACTTTCCGCTATGAAAACGATCAGCCGGTAGGCATTGATGCAGTGGTTCTGTCTACGCAGCACGATCCGGATATTAGCCTGGAAAATCTGCGCGAAGCGGTGATGGATGAAATCATCAAACCGATTCTGCCAGCTGAGTGGCTAAACAATGACACCAAATATTTCATCAACCCAACCGGCAAATTTGAGATTGGTGGCCCGGTCGGTGACTGCGGCCTGACCGGTCGCAAAATTATCGTGGATACCTACGGCGGCATGGCCCGTCATGGTGGCGGCGCTTTCTCCGGTAAAGACCCCTCCAAAGTGGACCGCTCTGCCGCTTATGCCGGGCGTTATGTGGCGAAAAACATTGTCGCCGCCGGACTGGCTGACAAGTGTGAAATCCAGGTCTCCTACGCCATTGGCGTGGCTGAACCCACCTCGATTTCGGTACAGACTTTCGGCACTGGAAAAATCAGTGACGAAAAGATTGCTGAGCTGGTGCGTGCACACTTCGAACTCAAGCCCAAAGGCCTTGTTAAAATGCTCGACCTGCTGCGCCCGATCTACAGCAATACCGCTGCCTATGGCCACTTCGGACGTGAAGAGCCTGACTTTACCTGGGAAAAAACGGATAAAGCAGCTGCACTAAAGGACGCAGCTGGGCTATAATTTTTTTTAATTTTCTGAGGAGCGCTGCAGCGATACCCCCTATCGCCAGGCTCAGAACTAGACAACGGCGCTCATTTCTTTTTACTATTTTGGAGATGAGCCATGAGCGCCGTTACTACAAATAATTTCACCGACTTTAAAGTCGCCGACCTTTCCCTGGCTGAATGGGGCCACAAAGAAATCCGCATTGCCGAAACTGAAATGCCGGGCCTGATGGCGCTGCGCGAAGAGTTTGGTGATGCACAACCACTTAAGGGCGCCCGCATTACCGGCAGCCTGCACATGACTATTCAGACAGCGGTATTGATCGAAACCCTTATCGCGTTGGGCGCAGAAGTGCGCTGGGCCTCCTGCAATATTTTTTCCACTCAGGATCAGGCTGCTGCAGCAATTGCTGATCAGGGTATTCCGGTCTTCGCCTGGAAGGGCGAAACCGTTGAAGAGTACTGGTGGTGTACCCAACAGGCGCTGACCTGGGCTGATGGCGGCACTGCCAACATGATTCTGGATGATGGTGGCGATGCTACCTTGCTGATTCACAAAGGCGCGGAATTCGAAGCCGCAGGTGGCGTTATCCCCGCCGCTAAAGCCGGTGATAACGAAGAATGGCTGGCCATTCTGGATGTGCTGAAACGCACTATCTCGGGTGACAGTAAAATGTGGTCGGAAATGACCGCCAATATCAAAGGCGTTACCGAAGAAACCACCACCGGCGTACATCGTCTGTACCAGATGATGGAAGCGGGCCAGCTGATGTTCCCGGCGATGAATGTCAACGACTCGGCCACCAAATCAAAATTTGATAACCTCTACGGCTGTCGCGAATCACTGATCGATAGCATCAAGCGTGCTACTGACGTGATGATTGCCGGTAAAATCTGCGTGGTTCTCGGTTATGGTGATGTCGGCAAGGGCTGTGCACAGGCATTCCGCGGCATGGGCGCGACCGTCATGGTGACTGAAATCGATCCGATCTGCGCACTGCAGGCAGCGATGGAAGGTTTCCGCGTGGTCGATATGAATGTTGCTACTACTCAGGGTGATATTTTTGTGACTACCACAGGCAACGTCAATGTCATTGATCATGACCACATGATCGCTATGAAAAACGAGGCCATTGTCTGCAATATCGGTCACTTCGATTCCGAAATTAATATTGCCTCACTGGAAAAATACGAGTGGGACGAAATTAAACCTCAGGTTGATCACGTTACTTTTCCTGATGGCAAACGCATCATCATTCTGGCCAAAGGTCGACTGGTTAATCTTGGTTGCGCCACGGGTCACCCCAGCTTTGTGATGTCTGCATCGTTCACCAATCAGGTGATGGCGCAGATGGAATTTTTCTCTAATGCCGAACAGTATGAAAACAAGGTTTACATATTGCCTAAGCAGCTGGATGAAAAAGTAGCTCGACTCCACCTCGGAAAGATTGGTGCCCACCTGACACCGCTGTCCCAGGAACAGGCGGACTACATTAACGTTGCGGTTGAAGGCCCCTACAAGCCCAACCACTACCGTTACTAAGTGCATTAATGTTACGAGAACACCACAAGCCAAAAGCTTGTGGCGTTCTCGTATTTTTCGAACTGTACACACCTGAACCCGTGGCTTAAACGTGGATGCATGGTACAAGATATGGGTTTCACAGGGGTTTCAAAAATTCTTAGCTTCACCCTTAGGTTAAGCGGCCATTTTTTGATTCGCTGTGGACCAAATCGCCAGGCGCCGCGGTTAAGCCACGGATTCAGGTACACATTCAAGAAATAAAAACCTATGAGTACTGATCACAATAATAAGCCTATTTTTAGCTGTGAGTTTTTTCCTCCGCGCACCGATGCCGGTATGGAAAAACTGATCGCTACCCAGCAACACTTACAGAATACAATGGACCCCGCTTTCTTTTCCGTGACCTTTGGCGCCGGCGGCACCACCCGTGATCGCACACTGGAAACGGTCAAGCAGCTTCGTTCTGACGACAGCTCGATCATTGCGCCACATATTTCCTGTATTGGCTCAAGTAAACAACAGCTCGAAGAGCTGCTTAATCTATATATGGCACTGGGCATTAATCGTCTGGTTACATTACGGGGCGATATGCCCGAAGGCCCAGAGCAGGTTAATGAGCTCAATCATGCCAATGAGTTAGTGGCTTTTGTTCGCGAAAAAACCGGCGACTACTTTCACATCGAAGTCGCCGCCTATCCCGAATATCATCCTGAAGCTGCCTCCCCGCAGGCGGATTTCGAGCATTTTTTAAACAAGGCCCGGGCGGGTGCAGATTCCGCCATCACCCAGTATTTTTATAATATTGATGCCTACACCCACTTTGTAGAAAAGTGTGAACAGGCTCAGCTAGACATCCCCATCGTCCCCGGCATTATGCCCATCAGCAATTATGCGAACCTGATTCGTTTTTCAGATAACTGCGGTGCTGAAATTCCTCGCTGGATACGACTGCAACTGGCCGCCTATGAAAATGATCCTGACAGTCTGCGTGACTTCGGCACCGATGTGGTTGCCCGACTCTGCCAGCAACTGCTGGAAGCGGGCGCTCCCGGTCTGCATTTTTATACCCTGAATCAGTCGGAAGCCATATTGGGAATATGGGATCGACTCTGACCTGCAATGCATCTCTTGCGTAGATAGCTGCGAACATGACCCGGCTCTATCATTCAGCCTCGCTCAACGCCGGGCAAGTCATCAATCTTGATAAAGTCCCTTCCCATCATTTAATTCGTGTACTGCGTGCCAGGAAAGGCTCAGAGGTCACGCTTTTTAATGGTGATGGCTATGAATACCTTGCTGAAGTCCTCGACGAAAACGCCAAACATTGTCAGCTGGCCATCAAACAACAGACAAAAGTCGACAACGAGTCGCCGCTAGTTATCACTTTACTACAGGGAATTTCACGCGGTGACAGAATGGACAGCAGTATTCAGAAATCAGTCGAACTGGGGGCACAGACTGTTATCCCCGTTTATTGTCAACGCACTGGCAATAATCTCAAAGGTGAGCGTGCGGAAAAGAAATTAAGACACTGGCAACAGCTTGCAATCAGCGCCTGTGAACAATCAGGGCGATGTACTATCCCTGAAGTAAAACCTGCGCTGGATTTTACCCAGGCGGTACAGAGCTTCAATGCCGACCACAAGCTGATGCTGGCACCCGACGCGAGTACTCATATCAGCAGTATTGCACAGCCCGTAAAGGAGCTTTGCATTTTGATTGGCCCGGAAGGTGGTTTTACTCAGGAAGAGATTAAACAGGCGGTGGATAATAATTATACGGCCATTTCACTGGGCCCCAGAATACTGCGCACTGAAACGGCCGGACCCGCCTGTATAGCTATTGCTCAGGCTTTGTGGGGAGACCTTGGTTAAACTCGGCCAGAATATTGGTTTTCATTATTGACCTGATTCTGCATTTCTGATCATGGCTTCGATTCCGTCGATATCGAGAATACTGGCCGCCGCGCCGTTAATGCGTGCTTTCTGCACCACCCTAGGGTGAATCTGAACTTCTGATGAATCAGAGTCTGTGGCAATCTGATCTCTGCTGAACTGAGTGACATGGGGCACTCCGGATATTATCAGACCAATGTAGGGATAACGTAATTCATCATCGCTGGCCGTATAGATCATAGCAATCTGGGTATTCTGATTTACGACTTTGGCGACACCACCCCCCGCCGATTCAAATGACACCAGCGGCACATCAACACCATGCCATCGCATTCTGGCTACATACCAGTCGGGCATGTGACTGACTTTCATTGCTCCCTGCGCCGAAACCATTTCGGCCACCGCCGTATTCGGGACAACAACATTCTCACTGCGCAATGTCAGAATCATACATTTTATAACTTGCATTGCCTCAGCCATTTTATTTCACCGAACCTAATAATTCATTGATGTTCTTCATCAGCTCTTCTTCCTGGAAGGGCTTACCGAGATACTGATTGACGCCGATTTTTTTAGCTCTCTCTTTATGTTTGATACCAGTACGTGATGTAATCATAATAATCGGAATCTCACTCAGCTTGTCTTCATTACGCATATAGGTTGCCAGCTCGAAACCGTCCATTTTTGGCATCTCGATGTCCAGTAACATCAGATCCGGCACCTCTTCCTGCAATTTGTTAGTAGCATCAACACCATCGGTAGCCAGAATCACTTTCATATTATGACGTTCGAGTATTCTTGCTGTTACCTTACGAATGGTAATAGAGTCATCCACCACCATAATAGTCGGCTCGGTTTCTACAGCCACCGCTTCAACAGGCGCTTCTGTCACCACCTCTTTGAACAGACTCTCACCGATAACCAGCGCCGACATTTCCAGAATCAGAACCACCCGACCATCTGCCAGAATGGTTGCACCGGCGATGCCGCGCACTGCGCTAATCTGCATGCCTACCGGTTTAATCACGATTTCACGACGACCCAGTAAATCATCGACATGTAATGCGTAATGCTGATCGCCTACATGTACCAGCAATACTGGATACAATTGGCCTTCCTCAGCATAGTTCTGCTGATGCCCTGTTAGCATGAAGCCCAGATGTTTCAGTTCATAATTAACATTGTTAAATGTATATTCCAGATCACCGCTATCATAAAAGCCCTGCAACTCAGTGCCTGTAATTCGCACTACCCCTTCAATACTGGCTAGCGGTACGGCGTAAATGTCATCGCCGGTACTAACCAGTAGTGCCTGATTAATTGCCAGCGTTAATGGCAGACGGACCTTAAAACTAGAACCCTTACCACGCTCGGTATCAATTTCAAGCACGCCCCCAAGCTGTTTAATTTCACTGTCCACGACATCCATGCCAACACCGCGACCGGCAACCTGCGTTACTTCCTCGGCGGTACTGAAGCCGCTCTTGAGAATAAACTGCAAGACGTCATAATTGTTCAGTTCGTTGTCTTCTGCCAGCAAGCCCTGCTTAATGGCTTTTTTTCGAATGGCATCCGCATTAATACCTGAGCCGTCATCTTCAACTTTTACAACAACCGAAGCCCCCTGACGCCCTACTAAGATTTTAATATTGCCGGTCTCGGCCTTGCCCGCAATCAGTCGATCTTGCGGTAACTCAATGCCGTGCGCGACGGCGTTACGCAACATGTGCTCCAGTGGTGCAATCACACGATCAAGAACGGTGCGATCCAGCTCCTCTTCTTCGCCGATGATTTCAACGTTTATCTCTTTGCCCATCTCTCTGGCAGTCTGACGAACGATGCGACGCAAGCGTGTTGACATACCGCCAAAACGAACCATGCGGGTGCGCATCAAACCTTCCTGCAGATCGGTACTAATGCGTGACTCCTGTAGCAACAGCGTTTCTGCATCACCAACAATGTCCGACAGGATATTTTTAATACTGTCTACGTCACTGGCCGTCTCCGACAGACTTCGTGCCAGCTGCTGTAAGGTGGAGTAACGATCCATCTCCAGTGGGTCAAAGTTCTCATCATAATCGTCCGCTTCCTTTTCATAACTCGAACGAATTTGAATCTCAGTTTCGATTTCAAGTTTACGCAGTTGCTCTTTCAGTCGGATAACGGTCTGGTTTAATTCTTTGAGGTTATAGCCAACATCGGTAATCTGCTTGCCCATGCGAGCATGATGGATATTTACTTCACCTGCGTAATTCACCAGATTGTTGAGCAGATCAGCGCGCACACGTACCTGTTCCTGAGAGTCTTTGAAATTAACATCAGTAGCACGCTCACCCCAATGGGGTTTTTCTTCGCTACGGTCAGACTTTCTTCGTTTAAGCGCCTCTGCCTCGGCAACACCGGCTATGTCCTTACCGGCCTCAGGGTTCTGTGCCTGACTTTCCGGGCCTGGCATCTCTTCAATCAGCGGCTGCGCATTAGTCTCCTCACTCAGCAGATCATCAACCTCGACATCAAAGCGCTCAACACTGCGTTGCTCTACAACTTCTCCGCGCATAATCGCTTCGATTCGTTCAACGAGGTTACCGGATGCACTAATGGGTTGGCGCTGCTTAACTTTGCCCAGCATGTTATTGAGGGCATCGAGCGATTCGTGCAAAACGTCGAAAAATACTTTATTAGCTTCGATTTTGTGCTCGGAAAGCGCCAGAACCATTGACTCCAGAACATGAGTGAGATCACCGACTGGCACCAGAGACGCCATGCGAGCACCCCCTTTCAGGGTATGCATATGGCGTTGCAACTCAACAAGACTAGCCGCGTCCTCTTCATTTTCATGAAGCTTGCTTAGAGTCCCCTCAAGATCCTCTAGCAGCTCCTCGGCCTCTTCCAGAAAGATGTCAATCAGATCATCATCGACATCCCCATAGGTATACAGCGCTTCTGCTGGAGCGTGCTGCATCTGTTTTTCGGCAACTACTACCGACTCGGGATCGGCCTCAAACTGGGTGGGCATTATCTGTGCAGCTGATGGCTGCTGCAATTGCTGCTGCAACTCATCCTGCACAGCCTTACTCATCTTGTCCAGTAATGTTTTGTTTGTTTCCGGCAACTTGTTCGCTTTCAATTGCGTCAACATTGCTTCAATCGTTGAAATGACCTCAGCGATAATTTCGACTACAGCATCGGGGACTAATCGACTGCTGGCATCCTGCCGTGCCACTGCATATATTTCACTTACTCCGGCTATTTCGGCAATCGCTTCAATTTCTGCCGTGCGTGCACTGACAAACAGGGTGTGCAAAGCCCTGATCAGGTCATTACTCGCTTCCAGCCCTTGCTCGCCTAAATAATGTTTATTCAGAAGCTCTTTGATTATTTGTAGATGGCTGTTGCTCTCATCGTAATAAATCTGGAAGAGCATAGAGTCCATGTGCAAGCCCACGTTACTCTCAACTTCATCCTGCTCAGATGACTCATCAATTTCTATGACAAACCCGTCATCATCTTCATCATCCGGCAACGATTCTTCCAGACGGATATTAAAATCATCCGTTTCTGGAATATCAAAATAATCATCTTCGCTGTCAGGTGCATCTGTCATTTTCAGCGATATCTCATCACTGTCAACGGGCGCGCTGAAAGTTGTTATTTCTTCAGCATCCATGTCATTGAGTGCGTCCAGGAACATCTCATCTTCAGCAGAAATATCACCACTGACCTGCATTACTTCGTCGGCACCGTAACCCTGCTCACTGCTGTAATTAGCAGGTGCTTCTATCGGCGACGACTGACTTTCTTCTGCGTCAGCCCCGGCCTGCTCATCTTCAATGGATGCAGCTGCTTCAAGTGCCTCGACTGTTCGTCCCTCAGCCAAAGCTTCAGCCGCCGTCATTAACTGATATATATTCGAAATCGGTTCGCGATTACCGCGTAATTGCTCTATCAATTGCGGCACCACGGCCAATACTTCGTCCAGCAACGTCAGCAACTCATCGGTCACTTCGACCTTCTTATCCAGAACGCGATTCAGCAGGTTTTCAATTTTCCAGGAAAATTCACCAATCAGCGCGGCGCCAATCAGACGCCCACTGCCTTTAAGCGTGTGAAAATTTCTGCGTATAACGGTTAACGATTCTTCATCCTGATAATTCTGTTTCCACTTCGGCACATGCTCGTTCAGGGAGCCCATTACTTCATCGGCTTCCTCAATAAATATTTCGACAATTTCTTCATCCGCATCTTCACTCAGAATTTCATATTCCTCGTGTTCCGTAGCGGCGACCTTCAAGCTCTCGACCGGCTCTGTTGCCGCTGGCAGCTCGGGTTCCGGTTCTGGCTCAAGTTCTGGTGCGGGTTCGAGCTCGGGTTCCCACTCAAGCTCAAGTGCAGGCTCGGGATCCGGTTCAGGTTCGGATTTCGGCGTTGTCGTCTGCAGTTCTAATTCATGTTCTGCCGGCGCTGTAATTTCCAGTGCCACTTCAGGCTCGTCGTTGTCATCTGTAATGGCAACGGATTCGGCGATCTCTTCTTCAATATCGTCCATGTCTTCAGCGGGCGGCTCACCATATTGTTTGATAATCCCGTTTAAATCAGCCTGCGCGCGTTCACCGGTCAGCAAGCCCTGGTCTACGCTCGGGCGACCTTCTGATAAGGCCTCAAAATAATACTCGACAGAGGTTACTACATCAGCGAGGGTATCCTGCTCTTGACCATCCGGCTGACGATGATGTGTTTGCAAAGCAACACGCACATATTCCATCAAGTTCGATATCAACTTTTCAATACGCTCTGCGGATAACATCATGGCGACGCCGCGAACCTCTTCCAGTCGCTGCACGACGGTTGCCAGATGACTTTCATCACTGCTGCCATTAGCATAAGCAAGTATCGCTTCCTTGGCTTCTACAAAGTTCTTATGACCTTCTTCAATGACTGTAGCCAGCACTTTCCGATATTCTGAACTGGGAATAATGCGCTCGTCATTGTCTTCAGTAACCAGACCTGATTTCCCGGCAATGTAATCATCAAGTTAAGACTCGTCCGCCAGCAGCGCACCGGCAATTTCCAGCACCCGCTGTTCCGAAGCTTCCGATTCACCAGCGATAATTCTTTCCAGCTCAAAACGTTGATCCAGTACGTTTTGTCGGGTTGATCCAAAACCCAGCATGCCATACGTATCCGCAATTTTTTCGACTTGCTTAACGACGGTTGATAATTGCTCGACATCTTTATCGCTACTTTGCATAAAGATTTCCAGCGTATCTTTGACCGTAGCCAGGTCTTCTCTGATGCCCTGTGAAACGGTATCAAATAGCTCTGCATTAATGCCGCCCATGCTGGCGCTAACCTGTTCTGCAGACGACTTATCTGACAGCAGCTCTTCAAGTTTATAAGCCTGTTTGATTTTGCTTACGCGCGAACCCGTCGAACGACTGCTGCCCACGTAGTAGAGAATATTCTTCAGGAGCTCGTGAGACATTTGATCAATGAACTTGTCTTCACCGACATCGACCAGTAATTTAATCTGCCGATCAATGGCACCCAACAAACCTTTTACCGCAATATTGCTCTGTAGCTCCTCGTCATCTTCAATGGCTTCCAGCAATGCGCTGGCTATCATCCAGAAACGCTTGACCGTCTCATCGGCGGTTACCTTCTGCAACGCGACGAGTACGGCCTGGGCGCGTTTAAGACCGGCGCTGTATTTATTGTTTCGAAGTATATCCAGCAGGCCAAGCTGGTAATGGGTGCGTAAACGTTTGGCTTCCTGGGTAAGTTTTCCCGGCTCGATCGCTGTCGCATCAAGACCCAGCTCTTCGATATCCACCGCGTTAATATCCGGCATGAAAAGTACGCTTTCAGATAGCAGTTTTTCCTTGCGCACCGCCCGCATATCATTCATCAACGGCATCAGGACGATAGGCGCATCCTGATTCCCGGCCTGTAGCCCTTCCAGGTAATCGGGTAATTGCAGCATCGCTCGCATCAGCACATCATAGACATCCTCTGATTTTTCGATACGGCCTTCAAGCTGGGCTCTGGCGGTCTGCTCCATCTCTTCAGCCAACATTGCCGCGCCGTACACTTCCACCATCTGCAGAGTGCCATACACCAGACGCAGGTGTTCGATACACTGCTCCAGTGCCGCAGTGTTTGCATTATCCTCGATATAGTCGGACAGTGAAGTCTGGGCGTCGTGCAGAACAGCATCTAACTGTTTCTTTACCCAGCTCAGAGAATTGTATTGTACTGTGCCTTCCAGTTTCATTATCAAATCACCATCCCACGCTTACCCGCCTTTGCACTGTATAAGTAACTGCGAAATTGTTTAGGCCTGGTGCTCAAGCACAACTGTTTCAACATTACCATCTTCAACCGATGGCAACTTAAAGCCGGATACTGAACGCCGCAGTTCGCTCGACAATACATTCAGCGTATCCAGCGAGGCGGAGGTTTCCTCGCTACCTTCTGATGTTTGCAGAGTAATTTCCTGAATAATATTCATGGTCTTTGATACGTTCGAGGCAACGTCCAACTGTTTTTGCGTCGCATCAGAAATCGTCTGAATTCGTTTTGAAAGTTGCAAGGATACATCCTCAATTTCCTTCAGCGCGACACCCGCATCCTCAGCCATCTCAGCCCCGCTAACCACACCTGCGGTACTGATTTCCATTGATTTCACTGCTTCATTGGTATCTGCCTGAATGGTATTAACCAGGCCTTCAATCTGCTTGGTCGCATTACCCGCACGTTCCGCCAGTCGCTGCACCTCATCCGCAACCACCGCAAAACCACGCCCTGCATCGCCTGCGGTCGAAGCCTGAATCGCTGCGTTCAAGGCAAGAATATTGGTTTGATCCGCAATTTCAGTAATCAGCCCCACGATGTCGCCAATTTCCTGGGAAGATTCACCGAGTCGTTTAATACGTTTTGATGTTTCCTGAATCTGCTCACGAATCTTATCCATGCTGCTAATGGTGCTGTGCACCACACCCGCACCTTTCTGCGCAATAGCTAACGACTGCTGCGCTACGTTGGCTGAATCCTGCGCGTCTTTGGTTACATGCTCCATTGATTCAGCCATATCGCTCATCGCAGCACTGGCTGAGGCAATTTCCCGTGCCTGTCGCGTCGAAGCCTGCGCCAGCCCGGACGCCGTCGCCTGTGTTTTTTCCGTTGATGAAGAGACCTCTACGGCGGTGGAGTTAATGGTTGTTACCAGTGACCGCAAGGCATCAATAGTAAAATTCACCGAATCGGCAATCGCACCGGTAATTTCTTCTGTCACCGTGGCATGTGCGGTCAAATCACCGTCTGCCAGGCTGGCCATTTCATCCAGTAAGCGCAGAATAGCGCGCTGATTACGACGGTTATTTTCCAGCGCCGACTCCTCACGTTTGCGCGCTTCTTTCAGCAGTAACCAGCCCAGGAAAATAATCAGAATGACTGCAACACCGCCAAAACCAACACCCAGCAGCTGAACTTCGTCCAGCGCTTCACCCTGATCAGAGATTTGCTGATCAAGACTCTGGAGATCGTTTAACAGAACCTGACTATCGCCGCTGATTTCACTGGCCGCATCCTTAATCTCAAACAAATCCGGCGACAGATCCAGAATACCTGCACTATTGTCACCGACCACCGCAATTAGCATGGCAAATTCGCGCAACTTAGCTACTGCTTCTTTGTCAGTAACTGCCTCTATTCCCAGTGCCTTTGAGCCTTTTAAAAGCCCCTCCAGCACCCGACCGAATAACGCTGCATCCCTGCCAAAACGATCCGCTGCCGCGGCCGCGGCCTCGCCGCCGGTAAGAACATTATTAAGATTATTCTTGATACGCTGAGAGAGCATCATCTGACGACTGGCCAGATAGATTTGCCGGCTTGATGCATTCTTCCGCATCAAAATACCCACCACTTCATCAGAATAGGTCAACATTTGAGGAGTGAAGCTGACAATTATCTGATACAGCTCACGCACTTCTGAAATCGTCTCTTTACCGCCCAGAATGATACTGCTATTTTTTTTATAAGTACTCCAGCTCGTTTCCACCTCCGTCAGTGCCGAAGACAAATTCGATGATAATGGAGGCGCTTCGGCACCGCCTCGACGGTACAGGGATAAGATATTATCAAAGCGCGTCATACCTTTAGACAGCGCTTCAAAATCCGCTTCATTGCCTGATGAAGCACCGATGGCAAAGTTGGCCATTCGCTGCGAAAGCAGTAACTGCTCTGCGGACTTTCTTAGTTGTTTTTGTTTTTCGGCGCGTTTATAAGCGACATAAACCAAACTCACCAGCTTGAAATGTATCATCAGACCCAGGAT
>JAQICG010000053.1 GCA_027858635.1 Gammaproteobacteria bacterium
GACTAAAATGGCGCTGCCCGTGCCCAGCTGCACCAGCGCCAGCAACACCACCGGCACCGCTGCGATGATGGAGCCGATGTTAGGGACATAATTCAGCATGAAGGCCAGCACGCCCCATAAAGCCGGATAATCAACACCCAGCGCCCACAGCCAGAGCGCAACCAGAAGACCTGTCAGTGCACTCGTTGCGGTTTTTATACTCATGTACATCCTGAGCTTTTTGGTGAACACGGCGGAAAATTCACCGCCCTTTTTGCCGCCACTAATGGCTGCCAGCTTCTCGGAAAAATGCGCGCCTTCAAGCAGGATAAATATCACGGTCAACAGTATTAAAAATGAATTGGCCAGTACATTGCCGAAGCCTGAAAGAATGGAGACCACCATATTCATGGCCGCTTTCGGATCAAGGCTGCTGCTCATGTAACCTGCCGGCAGTGCCACACCCTGCGTCGCCAGCCACTGAATAAGGACCTGCCATTGCTGCGAAATGCGCTCCTGATAGGAGGGCAGGTTTCTGGAAAAATCATCCACTGAACTGCCGATCAGCACGGCCATGACCAGCCCCGCGATCAGCACCAGCACGACCACCAACGCCAGCGAGGTCTTTTCGCCAACGCCGATTCTCTGCAAACCCAGCATCACCGGAAAACACAGAACCGCGATAAACGCCGAGAGAAACAGGGGCACCAGCAAGGGCGCGGCCTGCTTCATGCCGGCAATAATAATGACCAGCGCAGCGATGACCAGCACCGCCTTTGATGTTTTCGAAAAAGCTAGCTCCTGCATTTTTTATCCCCTTGTTGTTATTAACAAACCATAAAAATTTTACCGCAGAGGCACTGAGAAAAAACTATGGTTAGTTTATGCATGCCTGTTGTTAAACGCGAGTTTCATCAGTCATGCTATACGCTCGAAATATTTTTTATATACATCAAAGTTTTCTCTGCGCCTCTGCGCCTCTGCGGTGAATGCTCTTGATCTTAGATTTTATTTTGCATCACCTTTGTCATCATCTAAATCCTCGTCCAGCAGGTCGATGTCTTCGTGCTCCAGTTCGACTTTTTCTATTTTCTCGAAACGGCTGCTGATTTTGTTTGCGGAGGTGCTGACCTCCTTCACGTCTTCGTTGGCCATGCGAATATGGTTGGACAGATAATCCATGCGTTTTTTGAAGCGGCCAAAGTCTTTCGACAGCCCGACCAGATGCTCCTGGATCAGGTGCACCTGTTTTCGGGTAGCCGCATCCTTGAGCACGGCGCGAACAGTGGTCAGGACTGCCATCAGAGTTGAGGGCGATACCATCCACACGCGCTTGCGGTGCGAGTCTTCCACCAGCTCGGGCTGGTGGGCATGAATTTCCGCGAACACCGATTCGGCGGGAATAAACATGATGGCGCTATCGGAGGTTTCACCGGGAATGATGTACTTTTCAGAAATGTCCTTGATGTGCTTTTTCACGTCCTGACGAAACTGCCGCTCTGCGCTTTGCCGGTCTGATTCAGCCAGTTCGTTATCCATCATGCGCTTGTAGGAGTCCAGCGGGAACTTGGAATCGATGGCCAGATCACCGGTGGGTTCGGGCAAGAACAGCATACAGTCCACGCGCGTGCCATTGGAGAGGCTGTATTGCAGAGAAAAATTACTCTCCGGCATCATATTGCGCACCAGCGCGGCCATCTGCACTTCGCCAAAAGCACCGCGCGAGCGTTTGTCCGACAGCACCTCCTGCAAGCTCACTACGCTGGTGGAAAGCTCAGTAATTTTTTTCTGCGCTTCATCAATTTTGGCCAGACGCTTCACGACATCGGCAAAGGTCTCGGTGGTCTTCTCAAAGCCCTTGGTCAGGCGTTTTTCAACCTGACCGCTGATCTCATTTAGGCGCTGATGCAGCATCTCCTGCATTTTCTTGTTGGAGTCCGCCGATTTTTCAATGCTGATTTGCGACATCTCGCCCAGTCGCTTCTCGATGCTGTGCTGCATTTCGCCGAAGCGCTGCTCGAATTTGCCCTGCATGGCGGCCAGACTATTGAGCTGCGATTCACGGCTTTCCCTCAGCCGGGCTTCAATATTCTGGAACTGCCGGCTCTGTTCCTCGTTGCGCATATCGGTGTGCTGCTGTTGCCCGCGCATGCGCCATAGCAGCACCACGACCAGCAACAGCAGTGCCAGCATTATCAGATCAACGAGCGTTACATTATTAATATTCATGTTCATAATCGTTACACTTTATGCATGAATATTCATGCATTTACAATCGTGTTATCTTACACTTGAATCCGTAGCTTAACTGCGGCGTTTGACACAAGCTCTTGGTTCCACGTTTAAACCACGGATCCAGGTCACACATAATTGCTATTGTTTAACCCGTTAATACAACATTCCCTATGACTACCATTCTCTGCGACATCTCCGAAATACCCGATCCCGGCAGTAAATCTTTTCAGCTGGATGATAAGGGAGAGAGCCTCGAAATTTTCGTGGTACACAAGAACGCGGGCTTTTACGCATTTATCAATCGCTGCCCCCACACCGGCGTCAATCTGGAATGGCAGGAGGATCGCTTTCTGGATCTCGACCAGGCCTTTATCCAGTGCGCCACCCACGACGCCCTGTTCGATATCGACAGCGGGCGCTGCATTCACGGCCCCTGTGTCGGCGAGAGCCTGAGTGCAATCGTTATTGAGGTTGTCGATAACATGCTGGTGGCTCAAATCTGAGTGATTATTAACCCTGATTTTCTTGACAAGATTCGGCTTGTGGCATAAGTTAGTCACCGTTCACTATCTTTAGTGATAACCAACGATCCCCAATTAAGAGGTTTATTATGAGCGACTATGATTCAGAACTGGATGCCAGCGGCCTGAACTGCCCCCTTCCCATTTTGCGTGCCAAGAAAGCTCTGGCTGCACTGGAAGCCAATCAAACTCTCAGAATCATCGCTACTGACCCAGGCTCAGTAAAAGATTTTGAAGCTTTCTGTAAGCAGACCGGTAACGAGCTGGTTTCCAGTGGTGAAGAAGGCGGCAAGTTCGTCTTTATGATTAAGAAGTCTTAATCACTTCCGCCGATCAGGGTCTGTTGATTGTTTTGCCATGAGCACACGCTTATCAGGCCCTGAGCGACGGCTGTTAATTCTCAAGGAGTCTCAACGGCTGTTTGCCGAAAAAGGATTTCACGGCGTTTCTATCGATGAAATCGCCCGTGCCGTTAATGTTAGTCCCGCCATTCTGTACCGTCATTTCGAATCCAAGCAGGCGCTTTATGACGCCGTTTTACGCGAGCTCTCGTCACAACGGGAAAGCTATGTAGAGGCGGTCATCAATAGCGGTGCCGGCTTCGAAGAGGTTTTGGTCAGCATGACCGAGGTTTTCATCCACAGCATCGACGAAAACCCTAATCTGTTGCGCATCGAAATGCAGAGCCTGCTGGACGGCAACTCCGCCACCAGTGAATTTTTTGAAAACCGCTGGAAAAGTTTCAACGACTATATCAATTTCAGCCTGAACGAACTTCTGGCCTACGATATAGATGATCGTGAAATCAAGATTCTCACCGCCAGCCTGATGTTTCAGGGCATGGTACGCGAAGCCCTGCTGCAAAAATACCTGCAACCTCAGGATCACCTGATTGATGTCAGCCTCAATGAGCTCAGTCGGGAGCTGGTGACGCTGTTCGTGCGCGCGGTGGGCATTGACCGGCCCCGAGCTGCTGAAACCGAGTAACTCACACGGCTTCGATTCACACACCACCTGCTGACAATACGGT
>JAQICG010000061.1 GCA_027858635.1 Gammaproteobacteria bacterium
ACCCACTATGATAAGGAAATTGAGTTTTCGGCAGAGCGTTTGACGAATGTCGATTTTCTTCTCGGCACAATCTACGGGCGTGCACTGTCGTACAGGGGAGGCATTGACAGCTTTCTTGCGTCGCCGATATTCGGCAATGGGCTTTTCAGAGGTGAGTACATGGTGACGCAGCATAATTTTCATGTGGAATGGCTGCAGTATGGTGGGATGATTGGATATATTTTGTATGCTGTAGTTCTCATCTCGCACGCGATTCGAATGAGGCGCTCTGCGCAACGGGATCACTGGATTGCTGCAAACCTGGTTACGATGATATTGATACTTGCGAACTGCGTTACAAACGGTCTGATGCATGGCGTAATGCCATATGTGCTCTTTCTCTTAATGGGGCTGAATGAAGCAAGATTTAGAATTAACAATAAGGCCACTGAGATCTCTGTCGATGATTCTGAGTCGCGATGTATTGACGAAATGGCCCATATTGATTCTATTCGAATACTCAATTTTGCTCGTACTAAAAGTGGGAAGATAAGTAATGAAAAACAAGGTGACCAATAAAATTGACAACCATATTGAACCAATTAAGCTAGTAATTATTTACCCAGCAGATCCACTTGGTGTAATACCTGGCGGTGTTGATACCTATATCAGAGGCATTATTCGATGGGCTCCTGATGAAATTGATGTTTCACTCATCGGTATTACGACTGATATCAAACATCGTCCTACTGGTAAATGGATTACATGTAATATTGGCCCTAAAGAGTTTCAGTTTTTTGCTGTTGCCTGGGAGAAGCATGCTGGACAGCGTTCAACTTTGCCATTATCTGTGCGGTTTATTGCTGGATTAGCTAAATATAGGCCAAAATTCAAAGCTGATGTTCTAGATTTCCACAGGCTAGAACCTGTCATTTTCTACTTAAATGGGCCGCCTATAAATCTCTTCGTTCATCAGAATATGCAAATTTTGCAAAATCCAAATTCTGATATCTTATGGGGTCGTTGGCCAGCTGCTTATTACTTTCTTGAAAAATTCATTATGTCTCGTATCAGCTCGGTAATTACTGTTCGTGAAGATGCAGTAGAGTGGTATCAACAGAGAATGCCAGAGCTAGGAAGTCGTGTAAAATTTGTGCCTACATGGGTTGATCCACTTGTATTCGATGTAGGCACTGAAAAACAAAGAACTGTTGCTAGCCAGAATTTACGACAAGAGTACGGACTAGCCATTGAGAATCGCATAATCGTTACAGTAGGGAGATTGGACAAACAAAAGGATCCTTTACTTCTTTGTCGTGCATTCTTGAACTTATATAAAAAGACACAGGATGTACGTTTGATTTTTATCGGTGATGGTGTGCTTCGACCTGATATTGAAGCTTTCATCATACAGAACAAATTAGTTGATAAAATAATATTAGCTGGCTTGAGAAACGCCGTAGAAATTTCAGACTACCTTAAAGGCAGTGATATATTTGTATTGTCTTCAGCCTATGAGGGCATGCCAATGTGTGTTCTGGAATCCCTCGCATCAGGGCTGCCTGTTGTTTCAACATCAGTTGGAGAAGTGCCAAGAGTAATAAAACCGGGAATAAATGGCTATATGGTAGAGTATGGGGATGTTGGCGGTTTGGCAACAGTAATGAGTACAGCACTTGATAAAACCTGGAATACAAACAGTGTTTCAACATCAATATCGCAATTTAGTGCACCACAAATTCTATCTGAAGTATATGAAAATTACCTCTGTATTGCGCGGGTATAATATTGTTAGTTTTTTAGTTTCAGTAAGTAAATGCTTGTACTACCGTGAACGTTGGAGCAACTGCTTGCCTGTCCATATAATGAAAAGAGTATTCGTCAATAAGTAGCGTTTCCATAATCGCCGTGGTTCGCTCAATAGCCGGTGCAACCACTCTAAGCCAAACTGTTGATAGATTTCTGGGGCTCGTTTTACTGTGCCGGCATGAAAATCGAATGCGGCACCCACACCAAGCATTACTCCATTGATTCTTTCCCTGTTTTTCACCATCCATATTTCCTGTTTAGGGCAACCCAGGCCGATAAAAATAATGCCTGCACCGGAGGCATTTATTGTATCTATATATTTTTGCTCTTCTTCATTAGACCAGTCGCCATATTTTGGGCTGAGACTGCCTGCTAACTGTAAACCTGGAAATAATAAGTGCAGGTTGCTTTCCAGTTTGTCCAGTGTATTTTGACTGGAACCAAATAAGAATATACTAATATCTTTTTTCTGGAGGTCTTCGCAAAGTCTGATCATTAGATCCGGGCCGGCAATTCTTCGCTGCATCGAGTAGCCTGATTTGCGCATGACCCAGGCGACCGGAGCGCCATCGGGCAGAACCATGTCAGACAGTGACAGGGCATGAGCTAGTTTTTGATCCGATCTTGCTGTCACTGATGAATGTACGTTACAGAGACATACAGTACGGGATTGATGTGATTCAGCCCAAACAGTTATGGACTCGATTGCGGCAGGGAGGTCAAGCGCATCGATGAATGTCCCTATAACATCGGTACCTTCTCTTTTTACCTTATTCATAATTTTGTAATATGGGTGAATGTATACTAATTGCCATCAGTTTTTCCTACGTTTGTTGCAGTATAGAGTAAAATCCTGTTTCTGTTTACAAAGCATGTATAGATAGAACCTCTATTGATATTACTTTGTGCTTGAGTGATGAACAGCGATTCAATTATTACTGTTATACTTCGTTTTTATCGAAAACATGATGTTCAGCAGCTTATTATAATAATCTAATATTTATGCAAAATCCGGTACTGCTAATAATTCTTCATGCTGCTATTATCCTGTTGTATTTTCCAATCAATACACAATCACACTACGTGAAACGGATTTAAAAGAGTTTACTATGTCTGAAATAAAAACTTACTGGAAAGAGTCACCGCTATTACTCCTGTGCTTTGCTGTTATATTTGCGGCTATATCCTATGCTTCATTAGAAAGCCTGATCAGAATGGAGCACCTATGGGGTACACGCGAGGAATATGGTTATGCCTATATTAT
>JAQICG010000317.1 GCA_027858635.1 Gammaproteobacteria bacterium
CGAGTGCGAAATTAGTGATGAAGATGCAGAAAAGATCACCACTATTCAACAGGCGATCGACTACATAAAAGCACATACAGATTAATTTCTGTCGTTTTTTCTAGTTCAAGACAGCCACAATAGTGGCTGTTGTTATTTGTTGCAGGTACGAAAATAGTGTCTAAACGTCGTGTTGTTATCACTGGCATGGGTATTGTTTCCCCCGTGGGTCTCAATTTAAAAGAGAGCTGGGACAATATCCTTGCGGGCAAGAGTGGTGTTGCCGCTATCGATGAATTCGATACCAGCGACTATCCGGTCAAATTTGCTGCCACGGTCAAAAATTTTGATGCCACCCATGTGATCGCATCGAAAGACCTGAAAAAGATGGATACTTTTATCCATTATGGTCTCGTTGCAGCCGATGAAGCACTGCGCGATTCGGGCCTCGAAATCACCGATGAAAATGCCGATCGAGTCGGTGTCGCCATCGGTTCCGGTATCGGTGGTCTGCCGATGATTGAAGTCAATCATGGCAAGATGCTCGAATCCGGCCCGCGTAAGATCTCCCCATTTTTTGTACCTGGTTCCATCATCAACATGATCTCGGGAAACTTCTCGATCATGCACGGCACCCGTGGCCCCAATATCGCTCTGGTCACCGCCTGTTCGACCGGCACCCACAGCATCGGTGAAGCTGCACGTATCATCGCCTATGGTGATGCCGACGTGATGTTTGCCGGCGGCGCTGAAAAAGCCTCTTCGCCTCTGGGCATCGGTGGCTTTGCCGCGGCACGCGCCCTGTCCACGCGTAATGATGATCCTGCTACTGCCAGCCGCCCCTGGGATAAAGACCGTGACGGTTTTGTTCTGGGCGACGGTGCAGGGGTGCTGGTACTGGAAGAGTACGAACACGCCAAAGCCCGCGGCGCCAAAATTTATGCAGAAGTGGCCGGTTTCGGCTACAACAGTGACGCCTACCACATGACCATGCCCATCGCTGATGGCAGTGGTGCGGCCAAATGCATGACCAACGCGCTGCGCGATGCCGGACTGAATGCCTCTGAGGTTGATTATATCAATGCCCACGGCACCTCAACGCCTGCGGGCGACATTGCCGAAACCAACGCCGTTAAACTGGCGCTGGGCGAGCACGCCAAAGCAACCACAGTGAGCTCCACCAAATCCATGACCGGGCATCTGCTGGGCGCTGCCGGTGGCATTGAAGCGGTTTTCTCGGCGATGGCTATTCACGATCAGGTCGCCCCGCCCACCATTAATCTGCTCAACCCTGGCGAAGGCTGTGATCTTGATTATGTTCCGGACACCGCCCGTGAAATGAAGATTGACGTAGCCTTATCTAACTCATTCGGGTTTGGTGGCACCAACGGCACGCTGGTTTTCAGAAAACTGACCGACTAACGGATCGGGGATGTCATTCCAGACCCGGTTACTTCCAGGTCAACTGGATCTAACAGAACTGTGTAAAAACAGACCTGAACAATACCCCTATGCCCTGATCAGCACCTCGAGCAGCGAGGCGCGTCTGCGTGATCGCTACGACATCATTTTTGCCTATCCGCAAGAGAGCCTGATACTGGACAAAGACCACCGTCTGGCCTTTTCCGGTGAGCAACCGCTGGCAGAAGACAGGGGGTTTCTCGACAGTCTGAACCAGTGGTGGCAAAGAGAAAAAATCGAACCGCAAAATTCCGAACTGCCCTTCACCGGTGGCTGGTTTGTCTTTCTGGCTTATGAAATTGCCGGCGAAATCGAACCCACCCTCAAGCTGCCCGAAAAAACCGAGTTCGCCTCGAGCAAGGCTCCGCTGGCCGTAGCCAGGCGCTGTCCTGCAGCCATTATTGTCGATCACCTTGAGCACACCGTTACCGCTGTTGCCGAAAACGAACATGCCGGGCTGCTCGATCAGATCGAAAAAGATGCGTTGCAGGCAGTGCAGCCTGCCAGCGCCGGAAAACAGACAAAAATAAACGCCAGCGCCAACCACGAAGCCCCGGACGAGGCCTATCTGGCGCAGGTGGCAAAAATCAGACACTATATTATCGACGGTGATATTTTTCAGGCCAACCTGTCGCGGCTCTGGCAGATTGAAATCGACGATAAGGTCAACGACGTGGATATTTTCAATGCATTATCCCGCTCCAATCCGGGATCATTCGCAGCGCTGGCGCGACTGGGCGAGGTCACCCTGATCAGTTCGTCGCCGGAGCGCCTGGTGCACTGCCGAAATAATGTGGTGCAGACCCGGCCGATTGCCGGCACCCGCCCGCGTTCCGCAATGACGGCGGATGATGTCGCCATGACCCGGGAGCTGCTGGCGCACCCCAAGGAGCGTGCCGAGCACGTCATGCTGATCGATCTGGAGCGCAATGATCTGGGGCGGGTGTGTAAACCGGGCTCGGTTGAGGTCGATGAGCTCATGGTGCTGGAAAGCTACCAGCACGTGCACCATATTGTCTCCAATATTCGCGGCATACTGCAGGATCAGTTAACACCGGTTGATGTCATCAAGGCGGTGTTTCCCGGCGGCACCATCACCGGTTGCCCGAAGGTGCGTTGCATGGAAATTCTGGCCGAACTGGAACAGCAGCAACGCGGTGCTTATACCGGCTCACTGGGTTACATTAATCGCGATGGCAGCATGGATCTGAATATTTTAATTCGCACCATTGTGCGCGCAGGCGATAAAATCAGCTTCAGAGCAGGCGGGGGCATCGTCGCCGATTCGGTGCCGCAGCACGAACTGGAAGAGACCCGCGCCAAAGCAAAAGGGCTGGTCAACATTTTTAATTTAAATCGCTGATATGCAAAACCCGACAATCAATCACATCATGGTCAATGGCATTGCCTGCCGGCATATTTCGGTTATGGATCGAGGTCTGCATTATGGTGATGGCCTGTTCGAAACCATCGCCTGTGTCGATGAAAAGCTGCAGTTCTGGGATGAGCACATCGAACGCATGCACCAGGGTGCTGGAAAACTGGGCATTGCCACAGCCGCCATCGACTATTTCAAGGATGATGTGTTGGCTTTGCTGAAAGCACATCGAATCACCGACTGCACAATCAAGCTTATGCTGACTCGTGGTGTGAGCGAACGGGGTTATCTAAGTCCTTCACCTCAAAAAGTGAGCCGCATTGTTCTGCTCAGCGCTCTGCCGAATTATCCCGATGAGTATTTTACACAGGGCATCAGCAGCTGTTTCTGCCGGCATCCGCTATCACAAAATTCGGCGCTGGCGGGCATCAAACATCTAAACCGTCTGGATAACGTTCTGGCCAGAAATGAGTGGCAGGTTGAATATCAGGAAGGCTTCATGCTCGATGACGCCGATCATGTCATCGAAGGCACCATGAGCAATTTGTTTGCCGTTAAAAATCGGGAACTGTTCACACCGGCATTAAGTCACAGTGGTGTTAATGGTATTATTCGCCAACAGATACTGGCCATTGCGCAGGCGCAGAATATTGAAACGCATATCGTCGATATCAATAAAGAACAACTTCAGGAAATGGATGAAGTTTTTGTCTGTAATAGCCTGATTGGCATCTGGCCGGTTAATGCCCTGGCTAACAGCCGCTACAAGGTCGGCCCGCTTACCCGGAAAATCGCCCAAGCCTTACAATTACGGATGCACGCTTAATGAACCTGAAGATCACGCCATTTAAAACCATCCTGTTCAGCCTGCTGTTGCTGATTGCGGCTGTGCCCGGCATCATGACAATACAGACCATGTACACCCCGAATGCCTTGCCGGAAAGTCAGCTGATTGAACTGACACCCGGCGCAAACATCCGTCATTTGGCCAGACAGTTACAGCAGCATGATTTACTCGAGCATCCCACACTTTTTGTTTTATGGACGCGGTTGAACGGCGACGCCAACCACCTGAAAGCGGGGGAGTATCTCATTCACCCCGGCACAACTTTATCCGATATTCTGGATGATATTACTTCCGGACGCGTGCATCAGTATCCATTGCAGTTGCTGGAGGGCTGGACATTCAAGGAGTTCATGCAGGCCATTCGTGACCACAGCGCCATCACCCATCAGTCGACCGATTTAACTCAGCAGGAGATTCTGGATTTATTAGCAATTGATCACGATCATCTCGAAGGTCTGTTTTTCCCCGAAACCTATTACATTCACAAAAACACCAGCGACATCGAGGTACTCAAACGCGCCCATGCGCTGATGAAAAAAAACCTGCATGATCTATGGCAGAAGCGCGATGCAGATCTGCCTTTTAGCTCACCCTATGAAGCGCTGATTCTCGCTTCCATTGTGGAGAAAGAAACCGCGGTTGAAGATGAGCGCGCGCTGATCGCGGGAGTTTTCATCAATCGCCTGCGTAAAAACATGCGCCTGCAAACTGACCCGACGGTGATTTACGGCATGAGTGATGAATACGATGGCGACATCCGCTTTCGCGACCTGCGCCGCGACACCCCCTATAATACCTATACCCGCAAGGGGCTGACACCGACGCCGATCGCCATGCCGGGCCTGGAATCAATCAGGGCGGTGATGCATCCGGCAAGCACCGATTATATTTATTTTGTGGCCATCGATGATAACTCGGGTCGGCACAAATTTTCGAGCACTCTGGCTGAGCACAACCGGGCAGTCGACCAACATCAACGAAAAAAATAAAAAGAAAGCATGAGTAAATTCATCACCCTGGAAGGCATCGAAGGCGTCGGCAAAACCAGCAATCGTGATTACATTCGCGACCTGCTGGAAGCCACCGGCAAGCCCTGCATCGTTACCCGTGAACCGGGCGGCACCGCATTGGGCGAAGCCCTGCGCGAGTTGCTGCTACAGCATGCGCAGGAAAAAATCTGCGACGATGCCGAACTGTTGCTGATGTTCGCCGCGCGGGCAGAGCACCTGCATAAGGTCATACGCCCGGCGCTGGCAGCTGGTAAGTATGTGCTGTGCGACCGTTTCACCGAAGCCACTTACGCCTATCAGGGCGGCGGACGCCAGCTCAACATGGATAAAATTGCCGAGCTGGAAAAGCTGGTGCAGGGCGATCTACGGCCGGACCTGAGCATTATTCTGGATGCGCCCGTAGAGGTGGGTCGTGAACGCGCGGGTCAGCGCAGTGCGCCCGATCGCATTGAGCAGGAAAAAAATGATTTCTTTGAACGCGTGCGCAGCGCCTATCTTGATCTCGCCGGTCGCCATCCCGAGCGCATCTGTACGGTCGATGCCAACCA
Organism: Gammaproteobacteria bacterium; assembly: GCA_027858635.1. GTDB lineage: Bacteria > Pseudomonadota > Gammaproteobacteria > SZUA-229 > SZUA-229 > LH-M37. Next base: position 5,224 of record JAQICG010000317.1, read on the forward strand.
GCCACTGGCTCAGGTGCAGCAGCAGATCCAACAGCAGTTACAGGTGCGCGGAATTATTTAGCATGAAACTTACACATTTCAACAGAGCGGGGCAGCAATGATTTATTCCTGGCAGGAGGAACAGTGGGCCAACCTCATGCAGATGAAACAGGCGCAGCGCTTGCCCCACGCCCTGCTGTTATACGGCGAGGCGGGCAGTGGCAAGAGTGAGTTTGCCCGCTCGCTGGCCGCGTCATTGCTGTGCCGACAGCCTGCGGACAATGGCGAGGCCTGCGGGCGCTGCGATGCCTGTCGTCTGATTGCCGCGCAGACACATCCGGATCTCAGCGTTCTCAAACCGGTGCCGCCGGAAAAGTCCAAAAGCACCCGGCCGGTGCTCAATATCCGCATCGACCTGATTCGCCGGCTGACCACCAAACTAACCTCCACCAGCCAGTTTGAAGGCTACCGCGTCGCCATCATACAAAACGCCGACAGGCTGCTGCTGCAGGCGGCCAACGCATTGCTGAAAACCCTGGAGGAGCCGGGCAGTCAGACGCTGATCATTCTGGTGACCTCACGGCCTTATCGCCTGCCCATTACCGTGCGCAGCCGCTGTCAGGCGTTACGATTTCCCCAGCCTGGTGAAGAGGTCGCGCTGGCGTGGCTACAGTCTCAGGGCGCGAAGACACCGGAAATCGCCCTCAAATATGCCCACGGCGCACCGCTGATCGCACTAAACCAGCAGGATGAAACCCTGGAGCAGCGCCAGCTACTCACCCGCGCGCTCACCGCCGCGTACAATGGCGAATCTTCACTGACCTATGCCGCCAAACTGGCCAATTTACCCCGTCACCTCAGCCTCAGCTGGCTGCTGGACTGGGTGAGCGATCTGGTGCGCCTGAAAAACACCGAAGGCACTGTCAGCCTCATCAATGAAAAAGATCGAAATCATCTGCAAAAGATAGCGCACAAGGCTGATTTAAAGAAGATTTTTGCCTTTCATGATCTGATCATCGATTATATACGCGAGGAAAGTATTGCCCTCAATCCTCAATTAACCTGGGAAAATCTGCTAATATCCTGGGATTCTTTATGAACATTTATGACTAATTCGATCGACCAAGGACACAACCTATGAGCGCGACCAATGCACGTCCCGGTATGCTTTCACTCAGCATTAAAGACAAGGTTTCCCTGTACGCCTCCTACATGCCTTTTGTGAAAAACGGCGGGTTATTTATCCCGACCAACAAAGATTACAATCTGGGCGATGAAGTGTTCATGCTGCTCAGCCTGATGGAAGACGGCGAACGCCTGCCGGTGGCGGGTAAAATTATCTGGATCACGCCATCGGGCGCCCAGGGCAACAGAGCACGCGGCATCGGCGTGCAGTTTGCAGTTCAGGACAAGGGCCAGACCCGCAACAAAATCGAAACGCACCTGGCCGGCGCCATGAAAGCCGATCGCATTACCCATACCATGTAAGGCGGCACAGTTATTCTCTTTTCCCAACTGCGTGCGGCTCTGCCTTGTTTGTAGATTCACACTGCCATCTGGACTGCATCGATCTGGCCGACTTCGAGGGCAGTTTCGAGCGGCTCATCCAGCACACCACCGACGCGGGCATCGAACAGATGCTGTGCGTGGCCATCGACCTCGACAGCTACCCGAACATGCTGTCACTGGTGCAAGACTATCCACACATTGCGGTTTCAGTCGGCGTTCATCCCATGGCCGACCCGGCAACAGCGTTCGATGCCGAGCAGTTAAAAACCCTGGCGCGACATCCCAAAGTGGTCGCACTGGGCGAAACCGGCCTCGATTATTATTACCACAAGGGCGACACCCGCGTTCAGCAAGATCGCTTTCGCAGCCACATTCAAATCGCCAACGAGCTGGATAAGCCCGTTATCGTCCATACCCGCGACGCCGGCAAAGACACCCTCGAAATTCTGCGCCGCGAAAACGCAGAAAAA
>JAQICG010000446.1 GCA_027858635.1 Gammaproteobacteria bacterium
CTGTTACCCGGTCGTTAGGCGCTCAATCTGTTCCATTAATAACGGCAGTTGAAAGTAGCACTGCTCTGGCAGGCTGCTCTCGTCACTCGCAAATGTATTTCAGTTATCCATCACCGCTGTTAACGCCGGAACTGTTTACTTTAGCTATAACTGAGCTGTGTAAACAGCAAAACATTGATATCGTGATGCCAATGACTGAGCTGACAGCCGCCTTACTGCTTAATGCTCAGGCCGATGCAACGAGCAATCTGTCCGATATTACACTGCCTTTTGCTGATCTGAATACTGTAGATTCAATAGCAGATAAATGCTCGCTAATGCAGTTAGCAGAAGATCTGGATATTTCCATTCCGGGAACATGGTATGCAACTGATCCGGATAACTTGCCGGTTGATCTGGCAAGAATGTCTTACCCGCTGGTTTTAAAACCCGGTAAATCCTGGGTGCCCTATCAGGGAGAATGGATTCACACCAGCGTGAAAATAGCTGATAACGCCACTCAGGCTGCGGATATTCTCAAATCAGACCGTTCATTTCAGGCGCATCCATTCATGTTGCAGGAGTATATACCCGGTAGCGGCGAAGGTGTGTTTGCACTCTATGATCATGGTAAGCCCCTGGCTTTTTTCGCACATAAACGCTTACGCGAAAAACCGCCGCGAGGGGGTGTAAGCGTGTTATCAGAAAGCGCTGCTGTCGATCCAGTGCTTGAATCGTATGCCCGTAAATTGCTGGATCACGTAGGCTGGCACGGCGTTGCTATGGTTGAATTCCGGGTTACGCCGGATGGCGCACCTTACCTGATGGAGATAAATACTCGCTTCTGGGGTTCACTGCAACTGGCTGTTGATGCCGGTGTTGATTTCCCCTGGCTGCTTTATCAGGTGGCTTCCGGTATGGAACCAGAGCCCCGTAAAGACTACAAAAAAGGTATTCGACTTCGCTGGTTGCTCGGTGATATCGACTCTCTATATTTGACCTTGCGTGATAGCGAGCTCAGCGCTATTCAGAAACTTAAATCTATATTGAAATTCCTGACGCCTCACCCTTTTATTACCCGCCATGAAGTAAATCGCTGGTGTGATATAAAACCTTTCTGGTGGGAGCTGAAACAGTACCTGAAAGACTTGCTGGGCAGAGACTGAGGCCGGCTATGAATCGCCTCTAGATAAGGTCATCATAAATGCGCTGGTAGGCGTTGAGCATGGCGCCTATATCAAAAGTCGAGCGAGCATGCCGTTGTCCTTCTAACGCGATGGCTGCGCTCAGGCTACGATCAGCAGCAAGCTTTTCGATGGCTTGTGCAATGGCCTCCGGACTGCCTGCTTGCACCAGCCAGCCATTTTCAGCGTGAGTGATAATCTCTTCCGGGCCACCACTGCGCGTGGCGATAACAGGCAAGCCGGCTGCCATTGCCTGAATGGTGGCGATGGAGAATCCCTCGGAGGTAGAAGATAGCAGGAACAGATCGAGGTTGGAGAGGAACTCGGCGGGGTCATCATTGAAGCCGAGGAAATGCACGGTTTCATCCAGTCCCAGTTCGTTTCTAAGTTTCAATAAATATTCATACAGAGCGCCTTTTCCCTGACCGGCGATAACAAAGCGGAAACGGCCGCTATGATCTTTCAGCAGCGCCGCGGCGTGCAACAATACGTCGTATGCCTTGGCCGGGCGAATATTACCCAGGCTGCCGATAATAATATCGTCGGTATGCCAGCCCATCTTGCTGCGAAGCGCGTCTGAGGCCGGGCGGCTGAAATCAGCGGTGTCGATGCCGTTATAAACCACACCTGTTTTGCCGTTGCGTAGCGGCGTCCGGCTGACGATGTTTTCTCGAAGGCTGTCTGAAACCGCTACGATTGAGCTGGCGCCGATATTTATCGCAGCAAATTTAAGGCCTTTCAGACGCTCGCGCTCGCCAATATCCACCGCCCCGTGAAAGGTGGCGACCACAGGTCTGCGGGTAATCAGGCCGGCGAGTGCACAATACACATTCGAGCCTAATAGATGAGACTGAATTAGATCGATCTTTTCACGACGAATCAGGCTCATCAGCGATTTCAGATAGCGCCAGTTGAACGAGCCCTTGGCTTCCAGCAGCACCGGTTTGAAACCGCGACGACATAACTCATCATAAACCCAGCCTGTGCCGCGAATAACAAGTACTGAGCGGAATTTATCCTGTGGCAGATGAGTAGCAAGGTCGATAAATACGGTTTCAGCGCCACCGGGGCCGGTGGTATCAATGGTGTGCAGAATGGTTTTCATTAAATCATATTTTCGTTATGAAGACGAACACATTACAATAGATAACAGTCACAGACCAGCCCGGCATAAATAATAAATTATGAAACTCAAATCCATCTCTGTTAAACGTATCATCAAGCGCACGCTACAGTATCTGGCAGCGTCATTCGGCAGGCATGGCAGGTTCAACAGAGAGCCGCAGCTGCTGATACTAATGTATCACCGGGTTCTGCCTGTGGATGATGAACGTACATTACTGGAAGAGCCGGGGATGATTGTCACTCCCGAATCATTCAGGCTCCATCTGGAGATTTTAAAAGAAGATTTTGAGATGGTTCAGCTCTCGGAGTGGCTGAGGCTGAAAAACAGCGGTGCCGAACTTCCTGCTCGCGCCTGCGCAATCACCTTCGATGATGGCTGGGCAGATAATTATGAATTTGCCTTTCCGGTATTACGCGAGCTTGAAGTACCGGCCACCATCTTTCTGGTCTCTGATATGATCGCTACCGCAAAGCAGTTCTGGCCGGAGCGCCTTGCGCAGGTGATTTCCAGCATTGCCCGGAACTGTCCAGAGCAATGGTCGCATCCTGAACTGGAGTGGATAAAAAAACAGGATGTAAGCTATCGATTCAGCAAAGCGCCACCAACTCAGGAAGAGCTTAGCGAGCTCATTGCAAATGCCAAAGCATTGCCCGACCAGGAGATTAACGTCCGACTCGATAAAATAGAGCAGGCTCTAAAATTAACGGCGCAGGAAAACAGACCTCCATTGCTTAACTGGCAGCAATTAACTGAAATGATGGCTTCCGGTCTGATAGAAGCGGGCAGTCATACCTGCAATCATATCCGGCTTAATAGTGAGACAGAAAGTAAACTTATGGAGCATGAGATTATCGCCAGCAAACAACAGATCGAAGACAATACCGGTCAGACGGTAAAAACATTTTGTTTTCCGAATGGTGACTATACCCCTGAGGCCGTGTCGCTGGTTCGGCAAAATTATCAAGGCGGTGTTTCGACGCAAACAGGCTGGTATTCCGCGTCGAGCGACAGCTACCTGCTACACCGCATTGGCATTCATGAAGATATCGCGCAAGACAGAATCGCCTTTCTGGCCCGTATCTCCGGATGGATGTAGGCGTCTGCATGAGTCATAAGCCAATGCCACAGACGAAGCATATTTTATCAAATCCATTGGCGCTGTTTGCAGCACAATTTCCGGATGCTGAGGCGGTTAAGAAAAAAAGACTTGCTGAACTCTGCAATCAGAAAGAGGCATTAAAAAATCAGAGCCGGGCAATCCAGACTCAAACCAAAATCATCTCCAGAAAAATCGGCGAGGCCAAAAAAAATAACCAGCCTGCCACTGAGCTTATCGAGTCCATGCAGACGCACAGTAAGCAGAGCAGGCAATTACAGGCGGAGCTGAAAAAAGTTGAAGCGAATATTCAGGATTTTTTCTCCCCTGGCGATGACAAAGACCTGGCCAAAACCAGCTCCGCTGAGGTGGATATAGACAGACGATATTGCGTAACAGAAGATAGCCCCGCTAAGTTGAGTATTGAGCTGCTTGTTAAGGAAGATAATGCATGGAATGAATATGTGGCGGGTCATCCTGCGGCC
>JAQICG010000215.1 GCA_027858635.1 Gammaproteobacteria bacterium
AGCAACAGTACCGAATGCGGCTGCCTGTTAATGGCTTCGGTCAACAGTCCGCCATCATCAAAACCGACATAGCCCGGGGGCGCGCCCAGCAAGCGGGAAACGGTATGCCGTTCCATGTATTCAGACATATCGAAACGCACCAGCTCGACACCCATGTTGGTTGCCAGTTGCTTGCACACTTCGGTTTTGCCTACGCCGGTAGGACCGGTAAACAGGAATGAGCCAATCGGTTTTTCAGGATTGCCCAGACCGGAACGGGACATGCGAATGGCGGTGGCCAGCGTCTCGATCGCATCACCCTGACCAAACACCACCAGATTGAGATCGCGGTCGAGATTTTTCAACACTTCAGTATCCGAGGTGGATACCGTTTTAGGCGGTATGCGCGCAATCTTGGCGACAATGCTTTCAATATCATTAACATTAATCGATGCCTTGCTCGACTTGCCGTATAACTGACGGTGTGCGCCAGCTTCATCAATAACATCAATGGCCTTGTCCGGCAAAAAACGATCAGTGATGTAGCGCTCTGATAGTTCGGCCGCAGCACGCAATGAATTAACACTGTATTTCACATCGTGATATTCTTCGAAGCGTGTTTTCAGCCCCTTCAAAATATCCACGGTCTCTTCGATACTGGGTTCGGCCAAATCGATTTTCTGGAATCGACGCGCCAGGGCATGATCTTTTTCAAACACGCTACGGAATTCAGCATAGGTGGTCGAGCCGATACACTTGAGCTCGCCGGAGGCCAGCATCGGCTTGATCAGATTCGAGGCGTCCATGACGCCACCGGAAGCAGAACCCGCACCAATAATAGTGTGAATTTCGTCAATAAATAAAACCGAGCCTTCGCGCTGCTTGAGCTGCTTCAACACCCCTTTCAGACGTTTTTCAAAATCACCGCGATATTTAGTACCCGCTACCAGCGATCCCAAATCCAGTGAGTAGATGGTGCAATCGGCTAATATTTCCGGCACCTCCTTATCCACGATTCTTTTTGCCAGACCTTCGGCCAGTGCGGTTTTACCCACGCCCGCTTCGCCCACCAGCAAGGGGTTGTTTTTTCTGCGTCGACACAGTGTTTGAATAGTGCGCTCGATTTCCTGATCACGACCAATCAGCGGATCAATAAAACCCTGCATGGCGCGCTTGTTCAGATTAGTGGTAAAGCTCTCCAGCGGTTGCTGGTCGGCATCGGCGGACTGATCATCCTGGACGATACCATCCAGATCATCGTCATCCTGAACCTTGGCAATGCCATGCGAGATATAGTTAACGATATCAAGACGGTTAATACTCTGTAGCCCCAGCAGATAAACAGCCTGTGATTCCTGCTCACCAAACATGGCCACCAATACATTCGCGCCTACCACTTCCTTTTTGCCTGATGACTGGACGTGGAAAACAGCACGTTGCAAAACGCGTTGAAACCCTAGAGTTGGCTGGAATTCACCATCCACAACGTCAACAAAGACAGGGGTGTGTTTTTCCAGGTATTCGCGTAATTCACTTGCCAGCAAATTAAGGTCAGCACCGCAGGCATGCAGCACCGCATTGGCGCTGCTGTTGTCTAACAGCGCCAACAATAAATGTTCGACAGTTATGTATTCGTGTCGTTTATCGCGCGCTTCATTGAATGCCTGATTCAACGACGTTTCAAGCTCTTTACTCAACATAACGTTACCTCTTTCACAATGTACAAATACTAATAGTAGTATGAGCTTTTAAACTTCCTCCATGGCGCACATTAACGGGTGTTGATTTACCCTTGAATATTCATTCACCTGTTCAACCTTGGTCTCGGCAATTTCATAACTGAAAATACCACAGACCCCTTTCCCTTTGGTATGCACTGCCATCATAACTCGGGTTGCTTTATCAGAATCCATACCAAAAAACATATTTAAGACCAGAACCACAAATTCCATAGGGGTAAAGTCATCATTAATCAATACAACCTTGTACTGTTTAGGCTCTTTCAGCTCCGGCTTATCTTCGTCAACCGCAAGGCTGTCATCAAAATCGAAATCGTTCTGTTGATTACTCATGGTCCTCTGCTAATGCTCTCTTTAAGTGTAGAACATGATGTGTTTTTTATTAGAATTTACCTTCATCCGATTACTCTTTTGCTACTGTTTTGCCGACTCGTGGTCGAAATTTGTGGAGCTCACAGGCGCAATGCTAGCAGCAAAGTCAGAATTTCCAACCCTATCCACAGCATTGACAAAAAACGGGTATTTATAACGACCGACAAGCCTACATTATAATTCACTAATATAGTAGCAATCCCTGAATTTTCTCTTATTCGATAGAGGCGAAATCCATCAGGGAGGCTTTCAGCTCATGGTTCAATTTCTTCTCCACTGAGGCAATCATGCGCTGATTTAGTTCCCCCTTATTTGAAGCTGAAACCTTTAGTGGCCAGGTTTTATTGCCCAGCACCTGCCCCTCAGCTGAGCTCAGCCTCAGTGTCAGGGTTCCGCGCAGCCAGTGCCAGCCCTGGCTCACGATGGGTGACTGCACCTTCAGGCCTGCTGACAAGGCATAGCCATTCTCAGTTCCGGTCGATTCAGGAAACCCGGATTTTGACATCGCCCCCCTCAGCACCTTGTCCAGGCCACCGACGGCATCATGCAATATTTCAGGCTTCATGTTCAGTGCCGACAAGCTCGCTTCCAGATGTGCCCTCAGCTCAGCCCGGTTCCATCTCGACTCGACACCCTGACCACTGAGATCAATCACCTTGAGGGTTTTTTGCAATGCATCGCGCTGATTCTGCGACGCCAGCACCCGCTGATAAACCGCCACTTTCTGCAAAGGATTTTGCTTTGTTTCCACCGAGTTCAGCTCAAAGCCGGCCTGCTCATCAAGGCGCGCGATTTCACCACGGATATTATTGCCGGCCTGATGACGATCCAGCACAGCCAGTGCATAATGGCTCAGATCCGGCGACTGCCATTGCTGTGCGATGCGTGCGCCATCAATAATTTTGTTGGTCTGAATATTTACATTCTGCGCCAGACTCTGAGATTTACTGACTGACTCCGCACCGTTCTGCCTAACCACCTGAACATCCTGGCGCGTGGTGGAGGATTCACGAATATGCAGTTCAAAAACTTTGCTGAGATTAGCCAGCGCACGGTCTTTAGCCTGTTCTGCATTCGAGGCCGAACCACTGGCCACCACATACTGGACATTAGGATAACTCAGCGACTCGCCGCTAATCCAGTCAGGCTGACCGGCATTAACCACCGGCGCTGACTGCATGCAACCGCTCAAAACCAGACAAGGTAATAAATTTAAATATCGGCTGTCACAATTAAATCGCATCACTTATTCCTGTTGTTTATCCGCCACTACGTTCGAAACCATGTTCGGTGCCACCCAGTGCTCGCTGAGAAAAACACTTTTGCCCGATTTGATCTGCACCTTTTTTTCTATGGTATCAACCAGCGTGCCCGAAGCATTATAAATTTCGACATTGATTTTGTTCATGCCCACCGGCAGCTTGAGTCTGGTCAGCTGAATGGTCTGCGGCAAGGTTGTCCAGCTTCGAGTATCTGCCTGCTCGGTAACCATGTTGGCGACAGTCGCCAGAAATCCCATCATTGCACCGCCGCGTTTTTCCGCCTCTTTCTGCGACTTGTGCTTGACCACCGCCCGAGCGATAGCGCGGGTCATGATCAGGGGCATATCATCATTGAGCGCGGCTCTGGCCAGCGCGTCGACATTCTCAACCGGCTCCAGGCTGGCAGATACCTTACGGTCGGTCGTTAAGCGTATAGAATAGGGTTGTTTTGAGGGCAGATATTGCGGCACGGAAACCTTCACCGTGTCCACGACCTCACCACCGGTACTGGTCACAATCGAAGCCGCTTTTCGAGTGGGTGCCAGACCACTATTGACAACTACAATCAGTTCTCCATAACCCTTAGGTATCGATTTTGGTTTAAAATTTTCGAGCTTGAATTCTTTTTTCAAAAGACTCAGCTCGTTCTCTAAACCCTGTTCGGCAAGGAGACGCAACAAGTCATGGTTCAAGGTTAGCGGGATGCCCAACCCCTGTTTATCCTTAGTTGATTTATAAGCCTCTTTCGCCTTGCGGTAGGAGACCAGCGCCTGATCTTTTTCACCCAGCGCTTCGTAAATCATGCCGGAAAGATAACGTACAAAGGGATCTTCCTCAGGCTGCTCACCCCACTCCTGCATTTTTATATCAGCCTGAAGCATTTCAACGCGCGCCGAATCAAAATCATTCAGCTGGATATAATTCATCGCCATATAAGCATGTAACAACACCTGCTCATAACGATCACCCGCATAACCACGCATGGTGTCATTAACAATGAGTGCACCTGCCTGCTCGCTAACACTCACCCCATAAAGCGCCTTAATCTGCTGCTTGGCAATCTCAAAAAAACGATTGCTCTGCTCATAATCACCAGTCATACGCCGTAACATGCCTTTGTTCAAACTCGCCAGCACATCCTCGTGCTCCAAATCCTGTTGTTCGGCGATGGCCAGAGCATGACCCACCCGACCTGCGGTCAGTGCACCATGCATTGACTCGTTCTTCGCGCTCAAACTTACACAGCCTGTTAATGAGATCGATAACAGAACAGAAACACACGATAATATAGTGGCTCGATTTAGACCGCTATAAATACCCATTAAACCGACTCCTTGAATAAAACCTTAACAACTCTCTATTAAGACTTATCCGGTATTGTTGTTATTTTTAAAGTCGTAAACCGCTTTGCGCGATTGATTTTTTGATTTTCTGCTGGCCGGCCCAGACCAGCTGATTGGTCGACAGGTCGATGAGTGTTAAATCCACCTGATAAAAACGAGTCTGCTCACCTTCAATCGCATCGACGATAGAGTTGATGGTGCCCTTCAACATAAAGTCGGCACCGGTCTCGTTACCCATGGCTTTTCTGGTCTCTTCCGAGGCGTTCAGATCCTGATCTTTACGTTCTCCCCGAATTTCACCCCGTTCTTCGCTGGAGGCGACGAAACTGACTTCACCGGAATTAATCAGCGCACGACGGATATCCGAAACGAATGTCTGGGTATTAATGTGATCGTGCGACAGGTTGCGCACCTTGCCGACAATCACCGTGGGAACACGACCATGACTGGCATTGAATTTACTCAACCAGCGCTGCGACAGTACATCCTGAATCATCTCCTCAGAGACTTTTCTCGAATCGGTATCATTCCAGTTGCCGCTCAAATCGGTCACGGTATTGGGATCTTCGCGCGTAATACTCGGCTTACACGCGGCCATGCCTGCCGCCAGCGTCAGCACCACCAGCACACTCATAAATTTGCGATATTTACTACAATGCATAACTCTCTCCTTTTCAAATATTCTTAAACAACAAAATTAATGCAGCATTTATAGCATTTTACTGAATAAAAATCACAATAACGCCATTAACAGCGGCATTATATACTCTGCATAGTTGCGCGAATATGGCGCAACGGGTATCTTCGCACCATGAAAAATATCGACACTTTATTACACGCCCGCTGGATTATCCCGATAGAAGGCGAGCGCCATTGCCTGCCTGATCACAGTCTGGCGATTCACGAGGGTCATATCCTCGACATTCTGCCAACTGACAAGGCACGCGAAATCTATCAGGCTGAAACCGAAATTTATTATGCACAACATGCGCTGATGCCCGGTTTGATAAACGCGCACACCCATGCAGGGATGAACCTGTTTCGCGGACTGGCCGACGACCTGCCCCTGATGGACTGGCTAAACCATCACATCTGGCCCGCCGAAAAGCAGTGGGTCAACGAGGAGTTTGTGCAGCTGGGCACCGAGCTGGCCTGCGCGGAAATGCTGCGCGGCGGCACCACCTGTTTCAACGACATGTACTATTTCCCCGATATCGCGGCACGCGTCGCCAGTAAAATTGGCATGCGCGCCAGCATCGGTTTGATTGCGCTCGACTTCCCCACCATCTGGGCGCGCGATGCGGATGAATACATCGACAAGGGACTGATCGTGCATGACGAATATCGCAGCAACGAGCTGATCAGCACCACTTTTGCACCGCATGCGCCCTACACCATTTCTGACGAGCCGCTGCAAAAAATACGCATGCTGGCCGATGAGCTGGACATGCCCATCCACATGCACATTCATGAAACCGCCCACGAGGTGAAGGAAGCGGTGGACACGCTGGGCGAACGCCCCCTGCAAAGGCTGGATAATCTCGGCCTGATCTCCCCCAATCTGGTCGCCGCACACATGACCCAGCTGCTGACCGAAGAGATCGAACTGCTGGCCGCGGCGAACAGCCACATCGTGCACTGCCCCAAGTCCAACCTGAAACTGGCCAGCGGTTTTTGCCCGGTCAAACAGCTGCTGGATGCAGGCATTAACGTCGCGCTGGGCACCGACAGCGCCTCCAGCAACAACAGCCTCGATATGTTCGACGAAATGAAAACCGCCGCGCTCCTGGCCAAAGGGGTTTCAGGCGACGCCACCACCCTGCCCGCCCATCAGGCCCTGACTATGGCTACCCTGAACGGGGCCAGAGCGCTGGGCATTGATGACAAGACCGGCTCGCTCGCGCCCGGCAAATACGCCGATGTCATCGCGGTCGAATTTTCCAACATCGAAAACACGCCGGTGTACGACCCGATTTCGCATCTGGTGTATTGCTGTAGCCGCGAACAGGTGACTGATGTCTGGATAGCCGGCAGGCATATTATGAAAAACCGCAGCCTTACCACACTGGATATCGAACGCATCAAGCAGGCCGCCAATGCATTTAGCGACCAGGTCATCCTCTAGTCGAATCTGCGCATGCATTGTTCACCCCCGGACACCACTTTGGTCTAAAATAAGCAACCATGAATACAGCCCATAACAATGACAATGTAGATCCCGCCGAAATCCGGAAATTCGAAGCACTGGCGAACCGCTGGTGGGATAAAAGCGGCGAGTTCAAGGCGCTGCACGAGATGAACCCGATTCGCCTGAACTTCATCAACACTCACAGCCCGCTGTCGGGCAAAAACGTGCTGGATGTCGGCTGCGGTGGTGGCATTCTCACCGAGAGTCTGGCCCGAAGCGGTGCCACCACCACCGGCATCGACATGGGCAAAGCGCCGCTGGCAGTTGCGCGATTGCATGCCCTGGAAGAGGCACTCGAGATTGAGTACGAGCAAATCACCGCTGAAGCGCACGCCCTGAAACACCCGGCCGGCTACGACGTTATCAGCTGCATGGAAATGCTCGAACATGTCCCCGATCCGGCCTCCATCATCAACGCCTGCGCCCAGCTGGTCAAACCCGGGGGTTCGGTGTATTTCTCCACCATCAACCGCAACGCCAAATCCTACCTGTTCGCCATCCTCGGTGCCGAATATGTCGCCCGGATGCTGCCCAAAGGCACGCACGATTTCAGCAAGTTCATTCGCCCTTCAGAGCTGGATATCTGGGCCCGTCAGGCCGGACTGGAACTGACCGGCATCGAAGGCGTCACCTTCAACCCGCTGACCAACATGTTCCGCAGCAGCCGGGATGTGGACGTCAACTACATGGTGCACTACCGACGCTCCGCCAGCTGAGTCGCCGCATGATCAAGACCGTACTTTTCGACCTCGACGGCACCCTCGTCGATACCGCCCCGGATATGGCCGCCGCACTGGATCAGCTCTGCCGCGAACAGGATCACACATTGCTTCCCTTCGAGCGGGTGCGAACGGTGGTTTCCAATGGCAGCGTGGCGCTGGTCGAACTGGCTTTTGGTAATGAGCTGGAAAAAGAGCATCTGGCCTACCTGAAACAACGCTATCTCGACATCTATGCCGGCATGATCGCCGTGCATTCAAAACTGTTCGATGGCACCCGCAGCGTACTTGACCACCTCAGCCGGGAAGGCATGAACTGGGGCGTAGTCACCAACAAACCTGCCTGGCTGACCGAACCCCTGATGGAAGCCCTCGGCCTGAAACAGCTCGCCGCCTGCATCGTCAGCGGCGATACCACCGCCTACAGCAAACCTCACCCCGCTCCCATGTTCCACGCCTGCAAACTGGCGGGCAGCACGACGGCCGAGTGCATCTACGTTGGCGATGCCCGGCGCGACATCGAAGCCGGCAACAACGCCGGCATGCAAACCCTGATCGCCCTCTATGGCTATATCGGCGAAGACGAAGATATTTGTGACTGGAAAGCCGACCACAGCATCAGCAAGCCCGAAGAAATTCTGCAATACCTCACTGCTTCGTAGCAGATGTAGGTGCGAATTCATTCGCACACGCCATATCTATCCGGCACTTTGTGCGAACGAATTCGCACCTACCTACCAAGCAGTCACCAGCTCACCGGCAAACTGCATTTTTTGCTCAAGCCGCGGCGCAAAATCTGTATAATTCAAAAAAAATATTCCCGGATCAAACATGCAATTTATAGAAACACGCGGCAACGATGGCCAACACCCCGAAAACCTCAGCTTCTCTCAGGCGATACTCTCACCGATCTCCTCTTTCGGCGGCATTTATTCACCGGTCTCACTGCCCGCGCTGGGCGAAGACTTCCTGAGCCAGCACCTCGCCTCCAGTTACAAAACTCTGGCGCGCGGCGTGCTCGATGCCTTTGAAATCGACATCGATTCGGCGACCATCGATCAGGCACTTGCGCTTTATGATGAGTTTGATGATCCGGCCAACCCGGTGCCGGTCGTGAAGGTATACGATGATCTTTATGTCAGCGAGCTTTATCACGGCCCCACTCGCGCCTTCAAGGACATGGCACTGCAACCCTTTGGCGTCGTGCTCTCATCCATCGCGCAGCAGCGCAAAGAAAACTACCTGATTCTGGCCGCCACCTCCGGCGACACCGGCCCGGCAGCACTGGAAACTTTCAAGAACAAGGCCAACGTGCGCGTCGCCTGCATGTATCCGGTGGGCGGCACCTCCGACGTGCAGCGTTTACAGATGGTCACCGAAAATGCGGACAACCTGAAAGTAATTGGCGTCAAAGGCGATTTCGATGACACTCAGAACGCATTGAAACGTCTTCTGGCATCTGCCGCTTTCAACCAGAAACTGAAAGAGAAGCACATCTACCTGTCAGCGGCCAATTCGGTTAATTTTGGCCGCATCATCTTCCAGACCATTTACCACATCCACTCCTACCTCGAGCTGGTGCGCCAGAAAGCCATCGATCTGGGCGAGAAAGTTTATCTGAACGTCCCCAGCGGAAATTTCGGCAACGCGCTCGGCGGTTACTACGCCATGCAAATGGGATTACCGGTCGAAAAAATTCTGATCGCCTCCAACAAAATCTATATCCTGACGCAGCTGATCAAAACCGGCGCTTACGATCTAAGAACTCAGGCCGTCGTGCCCACCACCTCACCCGCCATGGACATCCTGAAATCGTCCAACATCGAACGTATCCTTTTCGATCTGTTCGGTTCTGCCCGCACCAGGGAACTAATGCTGCAACTGGATAACGAAAAGTATTACCAGTTAAACGCCGACGAACTTGAAACCATACAGGCCATCTTCGCCGCCGATTTCTGCGAAGACGCCGAAGGCAAAGCCTACATCAAAAAAACTTTTGAGCAGGGTTACCTCATGGACCCGCACACCGCCACCTGTTTCAAAACCTACGAAACCTGTAGAGAAAAGAATTTAAAAACCATCGTCTACTCCACCGCCGAATGGACCAAATTCTCACCCGTAATCGCCAATGCCCTCACTGGCGAAATCGATACCCGGGACATCGACGCACTGAAGTCCATTGCCGAAAACGCTAACATCAAAATCCCGGCCATGATCAACGAACTGTTTGATAAGGAGATCACCCATAAATGTGTGATTGAAAAATAAGAGATTGAAGCCGAGATACTGGCGTTTCTGTAATGGACTGATCGACTGAGATTGGTCATTGCGAATAAACGCAACAGCTACCAGAATCAGAG
>JAQICG010000211.1 GCA_027858635.1 Gammaproteobacteria bacterium
TATCACTGGCGTGCTTTTTAGATGAGCGAAGATAGTATATTGCCGCTTGGCCTGCCCCTTCAGGGCCACACCAGCGGCAGAGCCGATGGATAACAGGGAGCCGCCGACGCCGGCGGTCATGGTGACGAGTAACCACTGGCCAGTAGACATATCCGGGTTCATGGTGAGTACCGCGAACATCACCGGAATATTATCGACGATGGCTGAAAGTAAGCCCACTGCAATGTTGGCGGTGGTAGCGCCCCACTGGGGGGACATTAATTCGGAGGCCATGGAGAGGTAACCGAGGAAACCCAGACCGCCAACACACAACACTACGCCGTAGAAGAAGAACAGGGTATCCCACTCGGCGCGGGCAATTTTGTTGAAGACATCAAAAGCAACAATGTCGCCGATCTGGCCGGTTCTGTCTGAATCTCCCTCACGTTGCAGATCACTGTGAGCAGTGCGTTGCTCGATACAACGATCATGGGTCATCTTCAGGAAAAAGCCGAAGAACTGTAGATAACCCAGACCGGTGAGCATACCGATAACCGGGGGTAAACCCAGAAAGGAATGAAAGCTAACGGCGGTGAAGATGGTCAGCAAAAACAGTGCAATGATGCGTTTCGCGCCACGATACATAAACACGGTTTCATCTGAAGCTTCAGGCTGGCCATGGGGAATGAAGAAATGCATGATGGCCGCAGGTATAACAAAGTTGACGACCGATGGAATAAATAGATTAAAGAAGGTCGTAAATTCAACGATGCCTTTTTGCCAGACCATCAGGGTGGTGATATCACCAAAGGGTGAAAATGCGCCCCCCGCGTTTGCACCGATAACGATGTTAATGCAGGCCAGTGTGACAAATTTGCTATTCGACCCGCCCACGGCCAGTACCACGGCGCACATCAGCAGGGCGGTGGTCAGGTTGTCGGCAATCGGTGAAATAAAGAATGCCAGAATGCCGGTCATCCAGAATAACTGACGGAAGCCAAAACCTTTTCTTACCAGCCAGGAACGCAGCGCGTCGAACACCTGTCGCTCTTCCATGGCATTTATATAGGTCATCGCCACCAGCAGGAACAGCATCAGCTCAGCGTATTCCAGCAGGTTGTGGCGCACTGCTGCTTCAGCCAGATGGGACATGCCGTGCTGGGTATAAACCCAGCCTATAGTGCCCCAGATTAAACCTGCGGCAATAATGACCGGCTTGGATTTGCGCAAGTGAATAAATTCTTCACCGACCACCAAAATGTAGGCGAATGCAAAAATAGCCAGGGCGAGAAAACCCACGCCGCTATAGGTTAAATCAAGCGGCACCGCCTCTTCTCCGCTGGCGGCGCCTGTACTGGCCATGGCCAGTACAGGCAACAATAATGCAACCAAAGCCAGGCCGATTTTATTGAAATGATTGAGCATAAACTGATTCCTGAAAATTCAAATTAGAACGTTAAATTAGAAAATTAGATTCATCATAGCTATCATGACGATCAGGAACAGTATGGTCATAACGCCACCTGCCTTCATAAAGTCAGGCACACGGTAACCGCCGGGACCCATGATTAAAGCGTTGACCTGATGAGTCGGAATCAGAAATGAGTTTGAAGTGGCAATCGCCACTGTCAGGGCAAAGACCGCAGGACTCGCACCCACGCCAACAGCAATATTCACTGCCAGTGGTACCAGCAATACGGTAGCGCCCACATTGGACATCACCAGCGTAAAAAATGTTGCCAGAATAGCCACCGCTGCCTGAATAACCCATACATCCATATGTCCGACCACAGACAGCGTCTGTTCAGCAATCCAGCGCGCCGTGCCCGAAGTTTCAACAGCCAGCCCCAATGGGATCAGACTCGCCAGCAGAAATACGGTTTTCCACGAAACGGCTTTATAAGCCTCTTCAATTTTTATTACCCCTGACAGCACCATGCCCAATGCGCCGGTCAGCAACGCTACCGACAAAAGCACATCGCTGAACAGGATCATCCCCAGAGCAATAGAGAAGAACAATGCCGCCCAGCCTACTTTATGAGGACGCGCCTCTTCGTGCGGGTATTCGGTGGTGACGATAACAAAATCAGAATCGCTTTCCAGACGCGCCAGCGCTTCCCAGCTGGTGTGCACAATCATGGTGTCGCCGGCCTTGAAAGGCAGGGTGCGGATGTCTTCGCCTTCATAGAGCGTGTTGCCATCGCGGTGCAGTGCGACCAGTGCGACGCCATAGGTTTTACGCAACCATAAATCGGTGGCGCTTTTATCGATCAGACTGGAGCCCGGTGGAATAACAATATCGGCAATACCTGATTTTTCCGAAGAAAGGGCATCGGCAAAGACGACCAGCTCACTGTTTAAATCCAGATCATATTTTTCCGAGAATTCCAGCAGGTTTTTGGGTGAAGCCAGAACCCCCAGAACGCTGCCGGCGGTAATGCCGGTTTCACGAGAGATGCCGCCCTCGCCCATGTGCAGATTGCCCTCACCACTTCGAACCGCAACGATGCGAACTTTATCTTCGTGCTCAATATCTCTCAGGCTAATACTCACCAGCGGGCTCTCTTCAGGCACAACCAGTTCATACAAATCATAATCGATGCCATAGACGCGCTTGAAGTAGTCGGCGGTTTCATCGCTTTTTGTGCCTGTCTGAGCAGCGGTTTTAGGCAATATGTAACGCCCGAATAATACAAAATAGATAATACCTGTGAATACCAGTGCCAGACCCACAGGGGTGACAGCAAACAGACCCCAGGTTTCCATCTGCTGATCGGCGGGCAATGCCTGATTAGAGGTGGCCATCAGATCATTGAGCAGAATCAGGGGCGACGAGCCGACCATGGTCATGGTGCCGCCGAGAATGGCGCAGAACCCCATAGGCATCAGCAGGCGGGACATGGGCAGACCGGAGCGTGATGAAATACGACTTACCACCGGCAGAAATAGTGCTGCCGCGCCAACATTCTGCATAAATGAAGAGATGACGCCGACGGTGCCGGAAATAATGGGAATAATGCGTCTTTCGGTTTTACCGCCAACTTTAAGAATGAACACGGCTACTTTCGCCATCAGGCCGGTTTTATCCAGGCCCGCACCGATAATCATTACCGCGATGATTGACATCACAGCATTACTGGAGAAGCCATCAAAAAGATTCTGCGTATCCACCAGCCCCTGTTCCAGTCCCATCAGGGGAGCCAGCAGACCCGTCAGCCCCAGCAGCACCATAATGCTGATCGCTGCGATATCGACGCTGACGATTTCAAATGCGAACAGGTAAATGGTGAGCACCAGTATGACGGTCACCCAGGCCACTTCGATGCTTGGGGTATAGGCTGTCAACCACAGTGCGCCCAATGCGAAAACAATGGCAGCAATGATTTTTTTTATGGGTAAAGCGGCTTTTTCGTCAGTCATAATCATTAAATATGGTTATTTAAGGGGAGATTAGAAGAAATTTTAGAGGCGCGTATTTTAATCGACCCGCCTTAAACTGAAAAGCGAAATAAACGCGCCACTATGTGCTAAAATTTTGCACAGTAAATACCCTGAGTTTAGCAGCCCCGAGTTAAGCAGCATGGATATTGAACATCTAAAAACCTTCCTCGAAGTCGAACGCATGCGCAACTTCCGCAAGGCCGCGGAAAACCTGTGCATCTCGCCTTCGGCGGTCAGTGCCCGCGTTCGCCAGCTTGAGCAGACCCTCGGCCTGATTCTATTTAGACGCGACCGACAGACTGTCAGCCTGAGCCAGCCTGGTGAACGCTTTAAGCGCCATGCCCGTTTTATACTCGGCGCCTGGGAGCATGCCCATCAGGAAATCGCGCTCAGCAAGCAGATCGATAAGCATTTGATGGTCGTAGGCGTCAACAGTCTGTGGGAGTTTCTGCTCCAGGACTGGCTCAACGATATTCACTGCCATTCGCCCCTGATTGGCTTCCGGGCCGAATCCAGCACCTCCAAGCAGATTGCGCAAAAGTTGGAACAGGGCACTATTGACCTCGGCTTTATCTACGAACCGCCCCTGCTTCGGGAGATGATTGTCCGAGAGATCAGCAGCATTCCGTTGATCATGGTGAGCAGTGAACCGAATCAAAACGCGGATGATGCCCTGGCGGACGGCTATGTCCGGGTCGACTGGGGCACCCTGTTTACCAGCCTGCACGAAAAGTATTTTCCCCAGCGCCCCATCGCTGCGGTGCGGGCGAATGTCGGCAGTATCGCCCTCGGTCTGATCGAAAGTTGCGGCGGCGCGGCCTATCTCCCCACTTCCATGGTCAAAGACAAACTCGAGCAGAACAGGCTTTTTAAAGTCGAGGATGCCCCCGAAATACCGCTGAAAGCTTATGCCGTCTATTCCATGCACGGCGAAGACCGCGCCCTGATCGAACAGCTATTACAGACGTTGTAGTTGTTATTATCCACAGAGAGTGACGGCGCTAACGTAAACCGGGGCTGATCACAAAATCGCTTTCAAGAATAATTATGGTTTTCTCTACGCCTCAGCGGTAAAAATCCCCCTGTTATTTCAATTCAGCGACGCCAGTGAACAAGAATGCAACACAAAAGATCAATACTGCTTAAAATAGGTGGTTTACTGAAATCAACAACTGAATTTCCAGAACCGATAGCATCGGCCGGGGGAATTGCACATTAAAAGCTTCGGAAACTCATATGGATAACCCTGCCACTCTTGCCTCGGCTTTTATTTTAGGCCTGTTCACCACTCTGCACTGCGTCGGCATGTGCGGCGGTATCATCGGCGCGCTGAGTCTCGGATTACCCGCAGAAATACGCGATAACAAGCTGCGGCTGCTGTTTTTTGTGGGCACCTATAATGCCGGGCGCATCATCAGTTACAGCCTGGCCGGACTGCTAGCCGGCGCCATCGGCACCGGTGTGCTGACTTCGGCAGGCCTGCAACAGGGGCATTTAATACTGCAATATATCGGTATCACCATGATGATCGCCGTGGGGCTTTACCTTTCCGGCTGGCTACCGCAACTCACCCGCGTGGAGAAAATAGGCGTTCCCCTGTGGAAAAAGCTGGAACCGTATGGCCGACGCCTGCTGCCCGTCTCTACCCCGCTCAGGGCGCTGGGCTATGGTCTGATCTGGGGCTGGCTGCCCTGCGGCATGGTCTACTTTGTTCTGATCTGGGCGCTGTCCGCGGGCAACGCTGTACAGGGTGCGCTGCTGATGCTGGCTTTCGGCCTGGGCACCCTGCCCACCCTAATGATGGCCGGTTTCATGACGTCATGGCTGACGCGCTTTGCCGCCAACCCCAAAATCCGCACCGTCGCCGGTCTGCTGATTATCGCCATGGCCATCGGCACCCTGTTCATTCCCATGGGCCATCAACAACATAATGGAACTCAGAATAATTCTGAGGATCGTAACAATCACTCGGAACACGTGCATAATCACTAACAACGGACATTTCACTAAAACCAGATCTTAATGAATAGCTCGCTCAAAAAACTTCATGCTCAAGCGGAGATCTACACCGCCACTTCGGAACCGCTAAAGCAGCTGAACCCGCTCCTGCTGGAACGCTTCTATGAGCATTATCAGGATGAGGATGTGGTGCGCACCCATCTGTTTAATGGCCGTTACGAAAACATCTATCTGAACGAACAACACATTCCCGAACTTGCTCAGCTCAGGCAGCAGGCCTGCCAATGGGCCAACCTCATCCTGGGCACGGCACAAATCGATATGGGTTACTGGTTTAATTACATGCCTGCAGGTGCCGTCACCACGGCCCATCGCCACGATGATGACGACGAACTGCTCTCCGCCGCCTACTACATTTCAGTGCCGGAAAACTCAGGCGACATCATCATTCAGACTGCGGATGAGCCGGTACGGATCACGCCCAAGGCGGGCAGTTTTATATTCTTCAAGCCCGACATGATTCACGAAGTCACAGAAAACCTGAGCACGCAGGACCGATTTTCCATCGGCATCAATTTCGGCCGGCGATTAAACTTATAATTCGGCGCGTTTAGCGCCGGCACATTACTGTTAAGATTAATCATGACCGAACAAACACCCATCGACAGCTCTGAGACGCCGAAGGCGAAGCCACCCCGACGCCGCCGTGCCAATGGCCTGCTTATACTGAGCCTGTTTGCCCTTATCATTTTCGCTATCGCCTACAAGCCTTCGGTTGACGCGGTCTACTGCAATGCCGAGACGCTATCATCCAAACCGGACGTGATCATGCTCGGTGCATCGTGGTGTCCTTACTGTTACAAGGCGCGAAAATATTTTGTCACCAATGAAATAAACTACTGCGAATACGATATCGAAGATGACGCTCAGGGCACACAGAGATACGCGCAGATAAACAGCTCGTCAAGCAACCCGGGCATGCAGCCGCTGGGCATCCCGATATTATTCATCGGCGATTATCTTTTCAGCGGCTTTGACGAAACCCGCATCGAACAGGCGCTAGCCGCCACTGAGGCCTTATGATTTCACGCATTAAACAATTTTTCGAATCGCAGTTAAGCATCAATAACGAAGCAACCCAGGAAGATATCGACCACAGACTCAAACTGAGCTGCGCTGTGTTGTTGTTCGAAATGGTCAATGTTGATGAAACCATTCATGAAGATGAACGACTAAAAATGCGCCATGCCCTGCAGCAGCAGTTCGACATCAGCGACGCCGAAACTAAAGAGTTAATAGCCCTGGCGGGCGAAGAAAAGGAGAGCTCTACCGATTACCACCAGTTCACTTCCCTGATCAACCAGCACTATTCACAGGAACAGAAAATTTTCCTGGTCGAACAGCTTTGGCACATCGCCTATGCGGACAATGAACTCGATAAATACGAAGAGCACCTGGTAAGAAGACTGGCCGAACTGCTGCACGTACCGCACCGGCATTTTATCCAGACCAAACATCGCGCGGAACCTGACGGTGATTGAATGATAAAAGGATAAACATTTTCACCGCAGAGGCGCAGAGAACGCACGCTTTCGGGATAACCGATGACGTCCATCTATTGCAGATCTTCTTTGAAAAATGGGCTCGCTTCTATGGTTACCGTTCTGTTAAAGTCTGAAAAACGCACCGCCACTTGCCAGTGCAAAAGCAAATGTACCACACCAGAATTCATTAATGACAGGATGAAACTCATGCGATTACTCCATACCATGTTACGCGTCGGCAATCTCGACGATTCGATCAAGTTTTACACCGAGATATTAAGCATGAAACTGCTGCGCCGCAAAGATTACCCGGAAGGGAAATTAACCCTGGCCTTTCTGGGATACGGTGATGAAAGTGAAAACACCGTGCTGGAACTCACCCATAACTGGGGAACTACCAGCTATGAGCTCGGCGACGGCTTCGGTCACCTCGCCATTGAAGTCGATGATGTCTACGAAGCGATCGCACAAATTCGTCAGCAGGGCGGCAAGATTCTACGTGATGCCGGACCCATGAATGCAGGTAATACCATTATCGCTTTTGTGGAAGATCCCGATGGTTATCAGATTGAACTGCTGACTGCAAAATCCAGCGAATAGGGTTAATATCCGACATATTGCTGCTATGAAAAATTAACAATAACCATAAATCATAAAGAAGTGAGTCCAATGAAATGTAATATGGGTAAAACGGATAGAATTGCAAGAGCCATCGTCGGTGCGGGCATTGTTGCCGGCGGGGTTTATTTTCAGTCTTGGTGGGGAGCCGTTGGCGTCATCCCGCTGTTCACCGCAACCATCGGCTGGTGTCCCGCTTATGTACCTTTCGGTATTTCCAGTGCTAAAAAATAAGTTTCACAATAAAGCCGCATATTGCCGGGGATTACGACAGAACCGTTTCCCGGCGGTATGCCGGTTGCTGTATTGCCTGACTGGATTTCAGGTGATATTCACTTCCCAACAACCTGACATAGCACAAATAAAATGACCAAAACTAACAATATGCCCCTGTGGGTTTTTCTCGCTTTTTCGAGCATCGAAACCAGAAAAGGCGCGCTGATACTGATCGGGGCCTGCGCCCTGTTTTCCATCTACTGCCTGCCCTGGCCTCTGTTTTTCGACAGTCCGGACTGGTTCGCTAAAATATTCCTGATTGACGACTGGAGCTGGGTTGCCATGATGCTGCCTATAACCTTATGGTACTGGCTGAGCTTAAAGTGGGTAGATAAAAATTCCGGCTGGAAGAATAGCGAAACCGAGAAATAAGCAGATCCAATATAAGCAGATCAATAAATAAAGCGTGATGTTTATTGTGAGGCCTGCGACTTCGCGGCGCGAATCAGACCATATTACGCCTGATGCGGCGATTCCAATTATTTGAATAGATGCGGGTATCACCTTCATAGGCATCCAGTTCGGCATCCAGATAGAAATAGCTCTCATCACACTGCAGTACCGTTCGCGTTATTGTTGTAACCTCCCAATCACCCCGTTTAAAGCCACGGGTCCATAGGGTCTCACCCCTGATTGAATTGAAATCATCGCTCTGATAGGAATACCACTCTTCGGTTTTACGCTGTACCGTGAGATTGATGTCTTCCAGATGATATGCGCCGTCATCGTTAATCACCTCCAGCGTGGAAATATCCTTGTCCAGTTCACGAATCACCCGCCAGTTGTGATGCTCCGGCGTAAGCTGTTGTCGCTGGCTGCTGGCCGAAGCTTCCGCTTCGGGGAAATGTATAGGTTCTGTTTTTGTTGTGCGTACCGGCAACATCAGTCGGCTGTTGCCGGTGTGTATTTTCAGCTGGGTTGACTGCGGTGACGGCCAGGCCAGCGGGAAGTAGGACGAGGACAATGAGATTCGAATGCGATGCCCCAGGGGGAAGATCTGCGCCACGCCGTTTAACTGTATGCGCACCGAATAGACTTTATCCGCTTCCAGCGGCGAAGGGTTCGCATCACTTTCGCGGTGAGTCAGGTTAAGAATGCCATAGGTGACTCGGGTTACCTTGTTGTCCGGCTGCATATCCGAGAGCCGCACCGCAATCATCGCGACCGGGCGATCGGCGGATAGCTCCAGCTCGAGCACGGCGGCGCCCAACATCTCCAGGTCTTGTGTCAGCGGTTCGGTGGTGAAAATCAGTGCGCCGCCATCCTCCTCGCGCTGGTCGTGGGGCAGGTCCGGGGTGGCGCTGTAGGAGCACCACTTGCCGGCAAAAAGTCCGGTACTCAGCGGGGACTGTAGCGATAACTCTTTCGCCTCAACCACTGCCTCCTCCTCCACCAGACGATGCTCGGCGAGTTTGTATATCTGCAACTTTATATTCGGTGACGGCCAGGCAGGTTCACCGACCCAGTGACCATAGCGCTGATGGTAAGAGGTTGAGGGTGGCATGCTCTCGAGCATCCAGGCGCGTAACATCGGCTCGTCCATAATGCCGGTTTCTTTGTCTTTCAGCCACCGGTCCCACCAACGCAGACACTCCTGCAGAAAACCGATTGCCGGTCCAGGCACGCCCAGATGCGGATACTTGTGACTCCAGGGGCCGATCAGCCCCATCCGCGGTCCGGGCAGGTTTTCCAACAAGCGAAACACCGCATTAGAGTAGCCATCGGCCCAGCCGCTTACTGCCATCACCGGGGTTGTCACCCGGGAGAAGTCTTCGCAGATCGAACCGTGTTCCCAGTACTCATCGCGATGCGGATGCTGTAACCAGGTCTCCTGCCACAGGCCGCTACCTCGCAAACGTTGCAGCCACATTTCGCGCCAGCGATCACCGACTATCTCGGGATCTGGCGGTAAGGAGTTGAAAGCAAACATGGTCGAGGCCCAGGATAGATTATCGCCGAGCAGACAGCCGCCCATGTAATGCACATCATCGGCATAACGGTCATCGGTGGAGCAGACACTGACCACCGCCTTGAGTTGCGGGGGCTGCAAAGCGGCGATTTGCAGACCATTAAAACCGCCCCAGGAGATACCGATCATGCCGACGCTACCATCACACCAGGGCTGTTCCGCTAGCCAGTTAATTATCGCCACGCCGTCGTCGAGCTCCTGAGGCAGGTATTCATCGCACAGAATCCCTTCCGAATCGCCACTACCGCGCAGATCAACACGCACAGCAGCGTAACCATGCCCGGCAAAATAGGGGTGCATGGTTTCATCGCGCAGACGCGCACCGTCACGCTTACGATAGGGGATATATTCGAGAATAGCCGGAACCGGATTGGTTTCGGCTGTTTCCGGCAGCCAGATACGCGCGGCCAGGCGCGTACCATCGGGCATCGCAATCCAGCAATGCTCTATATGCCGGATTTTATTTGGAAATTCGTCAACAATTTTCATACTGATTTCGCCTAATGCTTGAGTTTTTCAAACCGGCGGATCCAGTTCGAGATGCATCGCCTGCTGCACATCGTGATACTTCTGCAACAGCTCCTCTTCGCTGTTACCCGCCAGAAAAACCTCTGCAATCTCGTAACTATAGCTATCCTGAGTTTTAAGCGAAGACAGCTGCATGCCCTTTTCCACCTGCAGATGTATTTCCGCACTGGGAAAACGTTCATAAAAGGAACGCCACTCCTGTGCCGATGGTACGCCCAGGACCTTTGCGTCTTCATACACTCGCCACATAAATTTAGCCGCGATCTTATATTTTCCCTTACGATGCGGAAAATCGGGCTTCTGCCCCAGTGCCAACTCAACCATCACCTTATAATGAGTGACTCCATCAACATTTAAGAATAGAGGACAATGCGATTTTGAAATGCGAGTATTGATTTCCAGAAGCCAGATATTATCGTCATCACTATCCCAGTAATATTCAACATTGAAAGGGCCGTTATCAAAATCGATATGCTTTAAAAACCGCTCCGTCACCGAATGCATTTTTTGTTGAATATGTTGCGGAACGGTAGAAGGATACTGATAACGTGAGAAACTGGAATGATGCTTACCTTCGCGTTTCGAATCGATCACCCCGTAAACCTCTACTTTACCATTATAAACATAACCTTCCAGGGTACACTGTCGACCTTTTGAAATAATGGCCTCAACAATGCAGTGATTGCCATCGATAGCGGCGATCTCATCGGGCATATCGGCAAACTTCAAAAGCTGATTAAACTGGATGGAAAGATGGTGAATGTTTTCACGGATAATCTCGATGGCGTGATCCAGATCGGCTTCATTATTTATCTTAAAACCTAGATGCGAGAGCACCGCTTTCACTGGCTTGATCCAAAAGGGGTAATCGACGCTGATTTGCTGACGATAATCATCGGCAAACGGATCGACTGCGCAAAACTGAGGAATGTGTTGCGGAATGACCTGGCTTTGTTCCACTCGACTCCAGTACTTGTGTTCGCATTTGAGCACCGCCTCAAAACTGGGTGAAGGCAAGTCATAAGGTTTGCGGAAAAGCGGCAGCATAGTGCTGGTAGGAAAGTCCCAGTAACCCACAATTGCGTCAATGGAACCGGGAAACTTTTCCAGCTGCTCAAGCCCCTCTTTATAGAGCTTGTCCACATCAAATCCTGATCCGATCTCCAGCTCAGGATAACTAAACAATTTGTGAAAATTATATTTATCGTCCGAATCAATTGTCCGCATCTGCGACAGATTAAATTCATCTGCGCCCAGTACAAAAATATTCTTTTTTGATGAATCCATAACAAATATGCCCTGATAACTACTGATAGATATCCAACGATCAAATGTGAATGATCTGACTATACTCTTGCAAAAGTATAAACCGTACACGTAAAAAACAGGGGTTAAAGACCATACATTGCCTGGGAAAATGGGTGCAATAATTTGAACTGAATCACATCATATACACCCCTTGTTCATGAATGATCGATTTCAAATAATTTATATCCAGCATCAGAATTTTGTTATCAGGAGGTTTAAACATGCAGGAAACCAGGGCGGTTTAATACTGACTTTTTGGACATTGATACTCAACGGCCGTCATTCTTCCCGCCAATATTTAGCTGTGGGTTTCACTGTGGTTCATAAACACACAAATCTGACCGGCTCGGTTATTCCGGCAAATGATATAATTTATCGGACTGTAAAAATGAAACTCGACAGAAATAAGACTCGTTTTATTTCTCATAAATATGACATAAAGCAAATTATCCTCGTTTTTTTCTATTACAGGCTTTTTTTTAAGTTAATTAAGTTAATATAGAAGTTGAAGGTAGTAACTTTAAAATAAATAAAATAATCCCAAATTCCTTAAATCAAACAAATGCTTGCCGATCTTCATTCAAAGGTGGCGGTAAACTCTGGAGCGGAGCTCTTCTCACTCCGGGTCTGACTTTTTGCAGGATGCTCAAATGATCAAATAAACAAGAATCAGAGGATTTAGCACTATTATGGATACCCATTTATCCGTCACCAACATTGAGTATGAACTGCCCGAGGGGGCGTCACTGGTATCCAGAACTGACCTGAAAGGCCGGATAATTTATGTCAATAGCGCATTCATAGAGGCCAGTCAGTATTCCGAGACCGAGCTGCTCGGCAATGCCCATAGCATCATCCGCCACCCCGACATGCCGCCGGAGCTGTTTGCCGACCTCTGGTCCACGCTCGCTGAAGGCCTTCCCTGGACCGGCATTATCAAAAATCAGCGCCAGAATGGTGATCATTTCTGGGTCAACGCAAACATCACACCAGTGCGCAGAAAAGGCGTCACTATCGCATACATGTCCGCCAGCACCCGCCCCTCGCGCGAGCAGATTTCGACAGCAGAGGAGGTTTATCGACGCTTCAAGGAGGGTAAGGCAGGTGATCTGATCATCCACCATGGCGCGGCCACGAGCAACAGCCCGATCAGCAGATTAATTTCCATCAGAAGGATCCCAATCAATCTGCGCATCCTGATCACCACCAGTCTGGGCGCTTTACTGATGGCCGGTGTCGGGGCTTTCGGCTGGTTGGAAACCAACGCCTTAGTGGAAGCCTCCGGCAAGTCGAGCGTGGTGCCGACAGTGATCGCGGTCGCCGGCGGTGGCGGTGCGATTCTGTCGATACTGTTTGGTTATTTCATTACC
>JAQICG010000235.1 GCA_027858635.1 Gammaproteobacteria bacterium
GTCCATATTTCACCGCTTTTTTGGGCAATAGAATAACTATTGCCCTGTAAAACCGGCAAAATCTGTCCTCGCCCAGCCAAATTTTCGCTTCGATTCTTCAAGTCAGACAGGCTCCTAGATGCCGCGCCGTCACCATGCCCACCAAAATCGGCCTAATCAGTGACCTGCATTCAACCTTAGAGCCGCTACAGGAAGCGCTGGCTGTTTTCGCGCGCGAGCGGGTCGACATGATTATCTGCGCCGGTGACATTGCCGGTTATGGCGAAGATAAAATCGAACATGATGTTGCGCCGTTAATCGATCTTTTGCAGGCTCACGATGTCCTGATGATTTCGGGTAATCACGATCACTGGTCGGAGGAAGACCATGCCGGCCAGAACGAAGAAAAACTGAAACCGTTTTTCAATGCTCTGCCTTCCCATCTTGAATTAAATGTTGAAGGCAAACGCCTGTACGTAGTGCACGCCAGCCCGCCCGATCTGGAACATGGCGGAATCAAACTGCTCGACCCCGAAGGCGAGGTTTATGCGGACAGAAAGTTGTACTGGGCGAATGAACTGAAAAACCTGAATGCGGATATCCTCATCGTCGGCCACACCCATCAGATTCTTTGCGAACAACTGGGCGAGATTTTACTGATCAACCCCGGCAGCACCCTGTTCAACCACAACTGCTCCATACTCAGCCTGCCGGAGATGCAGGTTGAGCACTTTGCCCTGAGCAATAAAACACCAATAAAAGTCTGGAACTGGGGCATGCTTTACCATGCTTGAATACGTCTGATTGCAGGCGTTAGTGATTAAACCTATTTACCGCAGAGGCGCAGAGAAAATCTTTTATCGTTTTACAAACACTCAAATTATTTTATAAAAATAAGTTTTTTCACTGCGCCTCCGCGCCTCTGCGGTGAAAAAAGTTTTTATATCACCCCACCCTATTACAGATTCTGCGTGAAGGTGTAGGTGGCAATATAACTTTCAACTACATTTTCTGGCGTGGTAATTGTGGCATCAACCTCGGCATGAATGGTGGTTGGCGTATCTACATCAGCGGTTACGCTGGTGTCATTGATGACAATCGTGCCGGTAGTGCCGTAGAAGCTAACAAACATTTCTTCAACAATTTTGGCATCGTATACTGTGGGCAGGGAGGCGGCGGAGAAATTATAGGTAAGGTAAACCTCGCTCCATTCCACGTCATCCACGCTTACATTCAGGGTGAGGGTATAGTTGCCCGCAACCGCGATACCATCATCACCGCCAATATAGTAGTCGGCGGTATCGATGTTCGTGTCAAAAGTCAGCGGATCGAGACCGGCAATAGACACAACAATTCCACCCGAAGTATCCACTGTCATCGCATCCAGCAGGCCGTCGATGCTAGTGCCGTCGGCGGTAAATCGGGTTCCGATAAAATCATAGGTAAAGGGATCCAGCGCGAAGGCGGTGAGCTGGGGTTTCAGGTTTGCGTTTACGATGGCCTGGGCAGCTTTAAGATTCTCGGCGGTTATATTGCTGAAGGAGCTCTCCCAGCTGTTGTACAGAGCAGCGAGATCTGCCTTGTCGTATGCAATAAACAGGGCAAGGTTGGTCATGGGGGTGAGGTTTGCCGTGACATTGGCCTGCTCGGCAAAGGAGTAGAGATCGGGATCGGGATCGGGATCGGTGCCGTTATCGGCCACCACCTTCAGCATAAACGGCGCGGTCATTCTTCTGACATCCAGTTTATAGGAGCCATCGACATTGATAACCTTGCTGAACTCAACGCCAGCCGCATCAACCACATATACCATGCCTGCTATCGGCGCGCCGCTGGCGGCCACACCAAAAATATCTTCAGGAGGGCCGTCGGTGTCGGTGCATGAAATCAGGAAAAAGCTCAGCAATGCTGCGCCCAGTACCTTGCCCGGCGAGCCACCTGTAATCCGGCTGAATAAACGAAACACTAAAAACCTCCAATAACTAACGACTGATTTGAATCGCGGGATAATACACTAAGAATGTCCTTTCCGGAATGAAACCGGCACAGCTCGATAATGGCTGACGCTTTACGGTGGCGTCGCGTAACCAAACTCACTCCACCACTGACCTTTTCTGAAATCGAGTTTTAGCCAGTGTGGGATGTAGCGCTCCGGTTTTTCAATCGGGAAATCGCTCAGTGGCGGCGCCTCACCATCACAGCCGCTGACGCTGCAAGTTTTGGTCATCACCGGACGAAACCCAATTTTCAGTTTCTCGGAGACATCCACCATAAACGGGCTGCTGAGTTCATCGCGCACCCTCACCTGCTTGCGGATCAGGCAGCTGAAATAGAGCTCCATTTCCAGACATAAAGGCTGCTCTATCTCAGCCAGTTTTTTCTCTGCCGACCGGGAGAGATGCAACTGTATGGTTTTTCCCAGCATCTTAATCTGTTCAATTGTCGCCATTATTGTTATTCCTCTCAGCGTTGCTTCAGGCTTCGGCAGCGAGGCAGAGTCCGGCGGTTTTACCTCTGTCGGCCACGCTGCTTTCGAATCTCTCCGCGTTAATTAAAATACGACCGCCGCTGCGCCATTTGGTTTCAGCGCCTGCCGCAGTCTCCGGACTAACGTCGCCGTGAATCGCGGTAGTCATGGGTTTCCACCTCGACATCGGCCTGCACCTGTTCGCAACTGCGTTCATAAACTATTTCACGCCCCATGACCGATCCCACATAGGCCGCGCCACTGGGCGTAGGTGTCAGCTCGCACTTGACGCTATGCACGCCTTCACCCAGCATCACTTCGATTTTCTCCGGGCGTTTGCTGTAGACCACCACATCCATGACCTTGTCGGTTTCGGTCACGCGGACCGGTATTTTCTGCTCGTTCATTGCGTTTCTCCCCTGACAGTAACGGGTGTCCATTGTGCCTCAGAACACTCACGCCAATATAACATCTTTTATTTTCGGGGCTTCGGGAAATTGGCGGACAGCGACAGCAGTTTGCGCCGGAGGCTGTCGGATCCAGGATTATCAATGAAAATAAGAATGGCGACATCAGCAATCCGGCACACGCCAGCTACATGGCCCGGATTGCTGTTAACGCTGTTTAGACAGGTATTATTGGGCGCTGTTATTTTTAACCGCGCTGCGTAAAAACGAATCTGATGCCTTTTATCAGCCCGCGTACTGTTTGGTCAGCTCGAAACACTTCTGCTTAAGCCCTGCCATCAGCTGGTCATAGGAGTCTGCAAATTTCTTCACCCCCTCCTCTTCCAGCTCCTGCGTGATCTGGTTCAGATTGATGCCCAGCGCAGCCAGCGCCTCCAGGTTTTCTCGCGCCTCATCCATCCCCGTTTCCAGTGTGGCGTACAGTTCCGCGTGCGCCTGCAATGCATCCAGTGTTTTCGGGGGCAGGGTATTTACCGTATCCGCACCGATGAGCGGCTCTACATACATCACATCTGAATAGGCTGGATTTTTTGTCCCAGTGCTGGCCCAGAGCGGGCGCTGAACATGCGCGCCGCGATTACGCTCGGCGCTGAATGCAGGGTAGTTAATAAAGGCTTTGAAATATTTGTAGGCCATCCTGGCACTGGCGATGGCGATGCGTCCTTTCAGTTGCTGCGCTTCGGGGGTACCCAGCTTGTCCAGTGCATCATCTACTTTGGTGTCAATGCGGCTCAGGAAAAAGGACGCCACTGATGCGATCTTGACCGGATTTTCATTTTTCGATAGCCCACGACGGTGCGCCTCTATGACCTCTTTATAGCGTTCCACCGAGAACAGCAGGGTGGCATTTACATTAATACCTTCGGCGGTAAGGTGTTCAATCGCAGACAGGCCCGCTTTCGTCGCCGGCACCTTGATCATGAGATTGGGACGGTCGACAATTTTCCACAGGTGGCGCGCCGCTTCAATGGTCGCTTCCGCATCAGAGGCCAGATGCGGGGAGACCTCCTGACTGACAAAACCATCACGCTCTTCGCTGCTGATATAGACTGCCTTTAGAATATCCGCCGCCATTCGCACATCCTTGATAGCCAGCCACTGGAACAGCGTTTCTTCATCCACACCTTCACCCGCTTCCGCCAGATCCAGAATATCATCGTCATAATCCGTACTGCCGGTAATCGCCTTGTGAAAAATGGTGGGGTTGCTGGTAACCCCTCGCACCCCCTCATCCATCAGTATCCTGAGGCCGCCGCGATCCACCAGGTTCCTGTCGATATAATCAAGCCATACAGACTGGCTATACTTGCTGTACAAAATTTGCGCATTTAACATCGGGAAGGTTTCCTTTTTTTGATCAAATTATTCTGCAACATCAGGGGAAACACTACTGGCGCATGTTTTTCGACGCATTGAAAAATATCAATAAAGACTCTGTGATAGCATCCCGTGATGATGCCTGCCCTGCACGGCCCCTGAGGGGATCAGAGGCCTTTAATTGTGCTTCACTTCCTGATCAAAAAATAAAACTGCTGCTCATCTTCGCCCTGATTGACCAGCTCCAGATTCATCTGCCGGCAATAATCGGGAAGGTCACATTGCAGCGCATCCGTGCGCGCGACTGCCATCAGCACCTTGCCCGGCGCCAGCGCTTCGAGCGCCTCGACCAGTTTGGAAGAGGCTGCGGTGCAATCTACACCGGAGATATCTGCATACATATCACAGGCTATTGATTCGTCGTCCATCAGATTCACTCCGGTTGCGGACGCACAAAGGTCCATTGGTTATCATTAGAATCGGCCTTCGAAAAGCGGTAGCCGCCTTCCTGGAATTTTTTTAACGCTTCCGCCTTCTCGATACGATTGCGCAGAATATAACCGGCCATCATGCCACGTGCTCGTTTGGCAAATATGGAGATGACCCGTGTCTTGCCATTTTTGATCTCCTTTAAATTAATGGTGAGCAGGCGACCTT
>JAQICG010000149.1 GCA_027858635.1 Gammaproteobacteria bacterium
TGTTTTTCACGGAAACGCTGCATCATGTCGTCCATGTTGTTGATGCCCATCTCTTCCAGCGAGCTGTCGAGGAACATGGAGGAGTAAAAACCGGGCGCATGGTGGCCGACTTCGGTAACAATATTGGTGTGTCCCAACATCATGAGAGAAGCGTGGGCTTCGGCACTGGAGGCAAATCCGCCGGGATGGCCGCTGCCTTTAGAGCCGGTGACCTGTAGTGTGAGATAACGTAAAGCATCTGCTGCCAGTAAAGTCTGGTACACACTGTTGTCATCATCACTATTTTGAATAGCGCTCTGGCCTTCGGCAATGACTGCTTCAGCTGCATATTTGTCAAAATCTGGCCATTTTTCACCGTAGTGCTGAATACCCTGGCAAAATGATGTGATAATTGAATCGTTGTTGCTGCTCATAGCGTCGCCCTCGTAAAGTCTGTTGCTATCTGAATTAATGTCTAATTTTCGCATCGTAATTAAAATTTCACTATGTGAAATATCGATGGTAAATGAAAAGCGGTACATTTATTTGCACCGCTGTATTTATTACTTGTATGAACCTTAGCTTAGACAGTATAATTTTGCAATGCACAATCGTTTTCACAATATGAAATATAATTATGTCATCTATTCAAGTTATTGATCGTAGCGTCAGTCTTCTCGACGCTATAAGCCAGTATGAAGAGCCTGCCAGTCTGAAAATACTCTCTGCTGATACGGCTTTGCATCCATCCACCGCCTTTCGCATCCTCGGTGCTTTGATGGAAGCGGGTTTTGTCGAAAAGGATAGCGCCGGACATTACATGTTAGGGAAAAAACTGGTGCGCCTGGCGGGCAAGGTAAGGCGTGGTATTGATCTGCGAGAGCAGGCGCTAGACGTGATGGAGGCACTGCGTGATGCCATTGGGGAAACCGTCAATCTCACTGTGCGTGAGGGTGACGAGGTTGTCTATATTGAACGCGTTACCTCAAATCGAATGATGCGGGTTGAGCAGGTAATTGGTAGCCGTGCACCCTTGCACGTTACTGCGGTCGGTAAATTGATGCTGGCTGAGTTAGGTGGTGATTTTATTCATGCCTATGCCAGTCGTACCGGGCTTAAAGCCTATACCTTGCATACCGTCACTACCGAGCAGGATCTTCTCAATCTAGTTCGCCAGGCGCAGGCTAAGGGTTTTGCTTATGATAATGAAGAAGCTGAAGAGGGCGTTGGCTGTATTGGTGTTTTGATTTACGACAACAGCAAAAATGTTGTTGCCGGTCTGTCTATCTCCGCCCCGATCGAACGCCGCAAGGAAGAGTGGGTGAAGCTGGTGAAGGAAGCCGGCAATAAAATATCCGAACGGCTTGGCGCATAATTCTGTTATAGATTGAATTGATTGGTTCGGCTGTTGTCGACAGTTGAGTGTGATTGTTACAGCTGTGCAATAAAAGGGCATGTTAGAATCGGTTGCAGTTTTTATATGATTTTAGAGGTTAATGATTATATGTTCCGTAAAACATTATTTATTCTGGCGATGACGCCATTCTCTACAGCATTTGCGTCGGCGATCGATTTTCGTCTGGGCAATGAAATGGCGGAGATTACTTACAAAACAGAGGACGCCAGCTTTGGTTATGGCGGAGCCGATATTGGTATGGGCGTATTTTTTAATGAAGACGACAGTCTGCTCGCTACAGGCACCATCCTGGTTTCGGGAAGCGGTCAGGGGGATGTCAAAGGAATTCACCTGGGTGTCGGTGCCAAGGTTTATGCCGGGGTGCTGGATTTCCCTTCTCCTATGGACAATCAGCAGGGGGGTGCCGTGGCCATTGGCGCGCAAATTCGTTATGTGTTTCCGGGCAGAGCGCCGTTTGCCATATTGCTCGAAGGCTTTGGGGCGCCTAATGTCACCAGTGCCTCGGATTTCAAGGGCGTTAAAGAGATCAGGCTGGCCGTTGAGGTAGTGGTAACGCCAAGTGCCAGAGCCTATATCGGCTACCGCACGCTTGAAGTGGATTTGGCCGACGGCCTGGTTAGAAATGATGCCGTTGAGCTGGATGACCGCGCCCACATCGGCGTGCGCTTTGCTTTTTAGCGCGGCTAAAATAGATTATTTGAGTATTGAAAAAGACGAGCTTGGCTCGTCTTTTTCTTTAAAGGAGGAGATGAAGTGCCGGAAATGAAAAGATTGCTGGAGATTATGCAGGCTCTGCGTGATCCGGAATCAGGCTGTCCGTGGGATCTGAAGCAGGATTTTTTGAGCATCACGCCCTATACCATCGAAGAGGCTTATGAGGTGGCCGATGCGGTCGAACGGGGTAATATGCATGATCTCAAGGATGAGCTGGGCGATTTGCTTTTCCATGTCGTCTTTTATGCGCAGATGGCCAGTGAGCAGAATGAGTTCAGTTTTGATGATGTCGTCAGAGCCGTCAATGAAAAGCTGGTGCGCAGGCATCCGCATGTTTTTGCGGGCGCGTCGGTGGAGACGGAGGAAGCTTTGCTGGAAGCCTGGGAGCAGCAGAAAGGAGAGGAACGGGAAAGCAAGATGCCGGAATCTGAAGCGGGTGCAGCAGCGAGCGCGCTGGATGGCATCGCCGCCACGCTGCCGGCGCTGAAGTGGGCAGAGAAAATTCAGAAACGCGCTGCGCGTACCGGTTTTGATTGGGATGAACTGACCCCGGTATTCGACAAGCTGAACGAAGAGATCGCCGAGCTGAAGCGGGAAGTTGAAATCGAAAATAATCACGAACGCATTATGGATGAATTGGGCGATGTGCTGTTTTCCTGTGCCAACCTGTCGCGCCATCTGCAGATTAGCGCCGAGCAGGCCTTGCGTCAGGGCAATCGAAAATTCATCCAGCGCTTTCAACAGATGGAAAAAACCATCGCTACGCAAGGCAAGGCTATAAATGAATATGCACTGCAAGAGCTGGAAGCGGAGTGGCGCAAAGCGAAGGAGTTGATCCGCGGCGCAGGCGACGAGACCCCGGGGGATTGATAGGCGTGTAAGGTGAAAACTTTTTCACCGCAGAGGCGCGGAGAAATTCATTGTTGGTTTGCGGCCTGCACTGACATGTCGGATACGCTGTAGAGATCGAATATAATTTTACAAGCATCAGTTTTTTTCTCCGCGCCTCTGCGGTGAATGCTTTTATATTTAATGCCTGTTCATCAATCTATGGCGCAAATTACAGACACCACAAAAAAAAGACCGCAACAAGTGCGGTCTTTTCGATTCAGCGAAGGTCTTTGTTTAGATAAACAGTGACTGAGTCGCGTCAGCTGATTCTTCGAAGTATGATGCCGCCCCTACAAACTCACAGCCATCAATGAATGCTTTGGAGTCGTGGCCGAAAAGATCGACAGTCATCTGGCAGGCGAGGAATTTAACTTCGGCTTCCTGGCAGAGTTCACGCAATTCACTGATGCTGGCAACACCACAGTTCTTGATGGTTTTCTTCATCAGGGTGGTGCAGATAGGGTCCATGAAAGGAATGTTCCACAGTACATTGGGAACTTTTGGGCCGAAATCGATGCTTTGCAGCCATTTGGGACCAAAAGGCATTTTCATCGGCATGTCCGGTGCCGCCATGGGGGTGATTTTCAGTTTGTTGGTATCTTTCAGTAACAGATTCAGGCCGTAGAAAGTGAAGAAGATTGAAACCTCCATGCCCAGTGCAGCCGCAGTACTGGCTAGAATAAAAGGAGGGTAAGCCCAGTCTAAAGTGCCTTTAGTTGCGATGATGGTCAGTTTGCGTGTGTCTGACATAATAGGTTTCCTCGAAATCGAATTTTAAATTTGTTAGACAGTCATCTGACTGTCAACCCCGAACAGACTCTAACCATACCCCTAAAGCCGTAATCGTTGCAAGCACTTTTATGAAAGGTGAGGTAAAAGAATGTATCTGATATTGAGCGTTGAGGCGGGCTTTCAGGTGTATCAAGTTACATTTTGGCGGGTTATTAAAGGTGTTTCATGAATTCGGTGAACTTTTGTACAGAAAAAATGGGTGGCTGGCAGGTGAGACCTTCGCATATATAGGCGCAGGTGGTAGTGTTGTCGGCAAACGGCTTGTTGAGCCACGCTGGCAGATCGTTATCGCTGGTGATGGCGAAGATCAGAGCATGAGGCGTATATCTTTGCGGAAGCGCCTGCTTCCAGGTCTTCAGGTTTTTAGCGCTGCCACGAAGGATAATGATTTTTGGCGGCTTGTGGAGTTTGTCAAAGGCGCTGAGCAGTGTGCAATGTGAAATAGGCGCTTGATTGATATCGTGCCAGGCGGCGCGCAGGCAGCGTTCGGCGGCATCCAGATATTTCGGGTTGCCGCAAAGATAGCCCAGATCCATCAGTGCACAGGCGGCCATGCCGTTGCCGGAGGGCATGGCGTCGTCGCTGAAGGTCTTGAAGCGCTGGATGAGTTTTTCGTGATCGTGGCTGGTAAAGAAGAAACCGCCATGTTCCGGGTCTTCAAACTGGGCGATGAGGATGTCTGCGATTTGTCGCGCCCAGATGAGCAGTTCGGTATCCCAGCGGCTTTGCAGTAGTTCGATCAGGCCGCTGAGCAGGAAGGCATAATCATCCAGATAAGCATTGAGTCGCGCCACCCGGTTCTTGCTGGTGGCTAGCAGTCGGTCATTGCGCCACATCGTCTCTTTTATGTAATACGTCGCATTAGTGGCTGACTCTATATATGTGTCATTTTCCAGAGCACGTCCGGCATGAGCCATGCCCTTGATCATCAGCCCATTCCAGGAGCAAAGAATTTTATCATCAAGCTCCGGATGAATTCGTGATTCTCGGGCAGCAAACAGGACCTGACGTGCACTGTTGATTTTGCAGCGCAGTACGGCAGGTGACTCGTTGAACTGCCGGGCGAGCTCTTCGTAACTGGAACAAATGTGTAAATGCCACTGCCCCTCAAAATTGGCCGGCTGATTGAGGCCAAAGCGCTGAGCAAACACAGGGTAAACATCGTCATCCAGAATTGCCTTGACCTGGCGAAGCGACCAGACATAAAAACGGCCCTCGTGGCCTTCTGAATCGGCATCGATAGCCGAATAGTAGCCGCCATCGGGCGACTGCATCTCACGTACTACCCAGTCAGCGGTGGCGACGGCGGCTACTCGGAACTGTTTATCCTGAGTGATGCTCCAGGCCCGCACGTTCAGCCATAACAACGGGCCATTATCGTAAAGCATTTTTTCAAAGTGAGGGATCGTCCAAGAGGCGTCGGTTGAATAGCGGTAGAAACCGCCGCCAAGGTGATCAAATATTCCGCCATTGGCCATCTGCTTTAATGTGTAGAGGGCGCTGGATAAGATTTGGGGCTCGGTAGTGGGGAGTAGCTGTTCAGTGAGCCGGGAAATCGCCCAGCGCCTGAGGCTGAAATCAATAATAGAAGGATGAGGAAATTTGGGCGGGTTACTGTAGCCACCATAATGCTGGTCAAATTGCTGATTAATTTGATTGACGGACACGTCTAACGGTAAATGACTGAATTCGGCCTCCGGCGCAATGGTCGTTTTGTTGATGAGATCCAGCGCTTCGCGTACGCTCCTGTTCTGCATGATCAGGTCTGACTTGCGAGTTCGATACACTTTATTAATGTGTTCGAGAATCTGGCGAAAAGAGGGCAGATCATGTCGGGGTGACTTGGGAAAGTAAGTGCCGGCAAAAATGGGCATGTGCTCGTCAGGTGTGAGAAAGACCGTTAGTGGCCAGCCACCCGGGCGCCCCGTCAATATAGAGTGTGCCGCCTGATATGTCTTGTCGAGATCTGGGCGCTCTTCGCGGTCCACCTTTATATTGATAAAGTGCCTGTTCATGATCTCAGCGGTATTGATGTCTTCAAAAGATTCATGCGCCATAACATGGCACCAGTGACAGGCAGAGTAGCCAATGGAGAGCAGTATAGGTTTATCTTGCTCTTTTGCCGCATTAAGTGCGGCCTCGCCCCAGGGAAACCAGTGCACAGGGTTGCCGGAATGTTGTAACAGGTAGGGGCTGGA
>JAQICG010000410.1 GCA_027858635.1 Gammaproteobacteria bacterium
GTATCCAGATACAGCACCGCTATTCTGAATACATTACTGTCGCCATTGACAAAACTGATCGTTTTGCCATCCGCCGAGACACTGGCATTAGCATTATACCTGCCTTCGAAGGTCAGACGCTGCGGCCTGGCACCGGCTTTAGTCGCCACCTGATACAACTGCGGCTTGCCACTGCGATTCGAGGTAAAAACCAGGGATTTACCATCCGGCATCCACTCCGCCTCGGTGTCAATCGACCAGTGGCTGGTGACGCGGGTCAGGTTCTTACTGCCGAGATCCAGAATATAAATGTCCGGATTACCGTCTTTCGACAGGGTAATGGCCATTTGCCTACCGTCAGGCGACCAGGCCGGTGCACCATTGATGCCGGCGAATTTGGATATGCGCTCGCGTTTTGCTGTGTGAATATTGTGAACAAAAATTTCTGCCACGCCATTTTCAAACGAGACATAGGCCAGTCGATCACCCGCCGGCGACCACGACGGCGACATAATAGGCTCGTCGGAGGCTAATAAATTTTGAGAATTAAAACCATCAGTGTCCGCAGACTGCAATAGATATTTCACCGCCTCACCCGTATTTTGCGCAGCCGTAATATAAGCAATGCGGGCATCAAATGCACCGGGCAAACCGGTCAGAGCCTTGATAATGTGATCGCTGATCCGATGCGCCACCGACCTTAAAGACGCTCGGGTCGCCGAAAAATTATAACCCAGCACCTGCTCACCCTTGAGCACATCAAACATCCGGAAGTAGACCTGATACTTATTTTCAGCCTCCTGCTTCACGCCACCAATAATCAAATGATCAACTCCGGTCATCCGCCACGACGGGAAATGCACGTCTTCGGGCTGTTTAGGATAAGCGATCAGGTCTTTATTGGCTAGCGGCGCAAACTTGCCACTGCGCGCCAGATCAGAAGCGATGATCGCCGACACATCTGCATCGTCTAACTTCGTGCCTCCATGCCACTGAAATGGCACTACCGCAATGGGCAGGGAGCCTTCAACACCTTCTGTAATCTCGATATTGAGCACGGCCTGCGCCAGTGAATAAAAACTGAACAAGATCAAACCTAATAAAAGACGTTTCATAAATTTACAACCTTAAAGTTTGTCTCTAGCAAAATGTTAAATGAACGCATATTAAATACCCGGCCTGAAAGTAAAGTGAATCTCCCGATCAAAAACCTCGGGGCTTGGTGGCGGCGGCAAGGGTGATGCTTTCCTCACCGCACGCTCAATTGAGCGCTGAAAAGCCAGGTCATTAACACATTTTTTCAATATGACATCAATTACGTCGCCCAGCGATGTCTGAGTGACAATGACTTCGCATGTCATGTCTGAGGTTGAAGTCACCGGTCGCAGCCAGTTACGCTCAACTTTTTGCTCGATAAGGCTGACGTACTGCGAACGCAATGTTTGCAAACGCGCAGCCTTCTCTGCGGCCTGTCGCGCCGCTTCTATCATGCGCTCTTCTTCAGCCAGTTTGCGCTGCAATTCAGCCGTCTCTTCTTTTCTTCTATTCTCTTCTTCAGCCTTGCGCTGTGCCGCCAGCTCCTGCTGCTTTTTCTTTTCCGCTTCGGCTTGACGTTGCGCCGCCAGTTCCTGCTGTCTCTTCTTCTCTGCCTCTGCTTCACGCTGAGCTAACAGCTCCTGCTGTTTTTTCTTTTCAGCTTCAGCCTGCTTTCGCTCCTGCTCTTTTTTTTCGGCGGTCGCTTTTTTCTTTTCCGCTTCCAGGCGTTTTTTCTCGGCCAAATTCTTTTGCTTTAAGGCTTCCAGATTTTTTTGCTCATCGGCCTTTTTTTTCTTTAGCTCTGCCAGGCGTCTCTGCTCATCCGCCAGCTGCTGCTTGGCTTTTTCCTGTTGCTGTTTTATTTTTCGCTGCTGCGCCAGTGCCTGCTGCCTCTGCTTCTCTTCCGCCTGCTTGAGTTTTCTGGCTTCCGCTTCAATTTGTGTCGCATCAACGGCCACTGCCTGAACTATTTTTTTCTCTGCGCCGGCCGGTTTGTGTACGGTAGTGTTACTTAAATTAAGGCCCAGCATCACCATCAGCGCAAAATGCCCGGCGATCACCGCCAGTAGAACCAGCGGCCGGGTTTTAATTTCGTGCAGCAATCCGGGTGAACTCATTATTTCTCTGCCGCGCCCTGATCATCTATCTGATCGGTCATCAGGCCGACCTTTTCCACGCCGGCCGATTGCAGCAATACCATAGCATGAGTGACGCTGCCGTAATCCACATTCCTGTCACCGCGAACCAGCACCGGTGTGTCCGGCTGATATTTAACCACCGCCGCGACCCGATGCACCAGCACCTCTTCACTAATGGGTTCTTTAACGTGCTCACCCACATTCAGATAATACTCACCGGCCTTGCTCACGGTGAGAATAACCGGCTCTTT
This sequence comes from Gammaproteobacteria bacterium, assembly GCA_027858635.1. Lineage (GTDB taxonomy): Bacteria > Pseudomonadota > Gammaproteobacteria > SZUA-229 > SZUA-229 > LH-M37. The sequence goes on from JAQICG010000410.1 coordinate 2,405, forward strand.
TTGCTCCGATGACAGGGGATTGGCACTGGCCTGAGGCAGTTCAATTTCCACCCCCTGCTGCAACAACGGCGCTGTAATCATGAAGATGATCAGCAGCACCAGCATCACATCGATGTAGGGCACAACGTTAATTTCTGCAACTGCTCTGCGTTTGCGATGACGGGGCATAACTTCTGTCTTTTAGCTGGTAGTCGAGGTGCGTTCAGCACGCTGATCTTCTTCTTCGTGCTGCAAGCTCTGGCTCTGACGTTGCAGAATGCCGACAAATTCTTCCGCAAAGTTTTCGTAGGAATTTGCCAGTTGATCGACGCGCTCCACATAACGATTGTAGGCAATCACGGCCGGTATCGCCGCGAACAGACCCATCGCTGTCGCGATCAGGGCTTCGGCAATACCCGGCGCAACCATCGCCAAACTGGCTTGCTGCACCGAACCCAGCGCAGTGAAGGAGCGCATAATGCCCCACACCGTACCAAACAAACCAATGTACGGGCTGATCGAACCCACGGTGGCCAGTATCGAAAGATGCGCATCCAGGCGCTCCTCTTCTCGCGCCTGCGCCACCTTCATGCCACGTTGCACACCGGAGAGCATGGTGGCCGTATTGCCCGGGGTATGCTTGCGCATACGGACAAACTCGGAAAACCCCGCGACAAAGATTCGCGCCAGACCACTCTCTTCAACGGCGTTTTTCTTTACCCGCGCATACAGATCGGCCAGATTTATACCCGACCAGAACTGATCTTCAAAACGCAACGCATCGGCTCGCGCTTTGCGCAGCACATCATATTTAAGGTAAATAATGACCCAGGACATTACCGAAGCCAATAACAAAATAACCATCACCAGCTGCACGGTAATACTCGCCTGCGCAACCATATTCCACAATGACATATCAGCTTCCACTGATAACCTCCCGTTTAATTTTTGACAATATTACCTCCGGCATCACCATGGGGGTAAATTTTTCTGCATTGATACAGGCCACTTTTACCTCAGCGAGGCAGAGTTCGGTTTCATCCGCAGCGCGAATAATTGAATGTGAAAAACCCAGACTGGCCCTGCCGCAATGGCTGATTGCGGTTTTCACCAGCAGCGCATCATTAAACACCGCCGGTTTTTTATATTTCACCGATAAACTGTGCACAGCGAAAATAATCCCCTGCTCTTCTTTTAGCCGATCCTGCTCGAAACCCAGGCTGCGTAAAAACTCGGTACGGGCACGTTCCATAAATTTCAGGTAGTTAGCGTAATAGACTACACCGCCCGCATCGGTATCCTCGTAGTAGACCCGCACCGGCCATAAAAATTCATTATTTAAACTCGTCACGCGTGCCATTCCTTAAAACTAATTGCTTTAAAACCAGCTACTTTAGATTTGTTGCTGATTTGCTGAATCATTCACTCTCCGGCAATTCCAGCGTCGCCTGAATCAGCTGCTCGTTCGCCGGCTGCTTGAGTCCGAAATGGCGGTACACATTCGGCGTCGCCACCCGTCCGCGCGGCGTGCGCATCAGAAAACCCTGCTGAATCAAATAGGGCTCGATCACATCTTCTATGGTGTCGCGCTCCTCACCAATGGCTGCTGCCAGATTTTCCACGCCCACCGGGCCGCCATTGAATTTTTCGATAATGGCCAGCAGCAGGCGATTGTCCATGACATCAAACCCCAGCGGGTCGACGTTGAGCAGCTTCAGTGCCTTACAGGCGACATCGACGTTGACTGCACCATCGGCCTTGACCTGGGCATAGTCGCGCACCCGCCGCAGCAGGCGGTTGGCGATACGCGGGGTGCCGCGGGCACGGCGGGCAATTTCGGCGGCACCGTCCACATCCATTGCCACATTCAGGATACTGGCGGTGCGCTGCACGATGTGGGTCAGATCCGGCACCGAATAGAAATCCAGGCGCAGCACAATGCCGAAACGGTCGCGCAGCGGCGAGGTCAGCGAAC
>JAQICG010000369.1 GCA_027858635.1 Gammaproteobacteria bacterium
CCTGCAAAAATAGCGATAAACAGAATACTGAGGTGCCCCAGAAACTTGCCTATAATCACCTGCCATCGCCTCACCGGATAGGTAAGCAGCAGCATCATGGTGCCGCGCTCAAACTCGCCAGACTGATGACAGTGACATCCAGTGCACTGGCACGAATTGAACCAGTGGGTGCCGAACCCAGCATTGACAATGCCAGTGCCAGCGTACCTAGAACAATAATCGCCGCGGCAATCCAGCGATTGCGTAAACCATCGCGAATTTCTTTCATGGCAAGGGTCAGTAACATTTTCATGATTGATCATCACTCATAAAAAAACTATACACCTCATCCAGACGCGGCGGTGAGATCTGCAAATCGCTGATATTCTCACCAAGCTCTGTAATTCTTCGTATCAGGGGCATTTTTTCTTTAATAGAGCAGCTCAGGATCAGGTCCTGATCACCAACCCGGTCAATGTTTATAACAGAGTCCAGACGCTGCGCAACATTATTCGCTTCACCTGGGCTCACTGAAATTTTCAAACGAACCGGCAGTGCGGATAATTTATAAAGTTCATCGAGAGTACCATTGGCGACGACAACGCCCCCTTTCATGATGATAAAACGGTCTGCTCTGGCTTCCACTTCGTTGAGCGCGTGTGATGAAATAATTGAAGTGGCGCCTTCCTTATGTAAATCATCAATCAGCGGATAAAAGTGCTGACGTAAAATCGGATCAAGTCCGGTGGTAGGTTCATCAAGGAACAGTAGCTGCGGATCGCCCAGCATGGCCTGCGCCAGCCCCAGACGTTGTCGCATCCCTTTTGAGTAAGTACCTACGCGTCGCTTTGAAGCATCCGCGAGGCCGACCAGTTCCAGTAATTTTTCACAGTCGATATTGGAGACCGCTTTAAGACGTGCATAGAATCTCAGTACCTCACGGCCAGTCATGGCTTCGTGAAAGGCGACACTCTCCGGAAGATAACCCAGTCTTTTATGCAGCGCGACGGAGGCATTAAATGCGGGATTACTACCGAGCACCTCAACCGACCCTGAACTGGCGCGTGTTAGCCCCAGCATCAGTTTCATCAGGGTGGTTTTGCCTGCGCCGTTATGGCCGACCAGAACCACACATTCACCTGCCTGCACATTTAAATCTACATTGCTCACCACGGTTTCGTTACCGTACTGTTTACTGACCGACTGCAATGAAATGACTTCAGGGTTTACTGCATCAAACTCAACCATTCAACAAATCTCCAGGCAGTACAAAATCAACCTTCGGGGGTGACATTAACGGCGAGGTATCGGTCACACCACCGGGGTGAATACCGGGGAACTCGGACTGCGCCCATTTAAGAATCTGCACTGCCGGGCTATTGAGTAATAATTTGGCCAGAGGATGGCGCCAGATAATTTGATCCACTAGATCATTGGGTTTATAGGGTTGATCGGCAATGCCGTTAGCATCGATATCAAAAGTTATATTGTCACTCCAGTAGTTGCCAATGCCGTCTTTGGACCATTCAATGTAACGGGTACCCACGTATTTCACCTGAGTGCGGTTATTGATAAAGGCATTGGAATAGATTTCATTTTGTTCTGAGCCTGCAGTAAAATGAATGCCTATATTGCACCCTTCAAAAAAATTATTGGTGATGGTATTAAAGTTAGCATTATAAATAAAAACGCACTTTTTAGCACCACCGGTAACACGGTTACCCTTTATTACTGAATTATTTGTAAAGTTAAAAAAAAGCCCACGTTCGTGATCACCGATCGACTGATTGCCGCTTGCGATTATCCGACTGGAGTACATCAAAGCAAAACCAACGTGATTATTAATAGAGATATTATCTATGACTTCGCTGTCATTGGCATACATATAATGAATGGCAAAACGCAAATCGCGCATACGATTACCCCGAAAAACGTTGTTACGACTAACATTTACAAAAATACCGTCACGTCCGTAACGAATATCATTGTACTCGATAACAGAGCCCGGTGTATTCCATAAATAAACACCATTGCCACGGTCATTAACACGATGATACTGACTGCCTATAATGACATTATTTCTGACCCTCGCTGAGTCCGGTCCTTTCAAGTAAATCCCTATCTGGTTATTATTTAATTTATTATTTTCGATGCGTGCGCGATCACCTTCTTCAGTAATGAAGACACCGCTATCTTCGGTGACCAGGTTAGTGCCTGAATACTGAATATTGATATTTTTTATAACAACATCAGGCGCGGACACTGTAATAACGTGACCTGAGTTTTCGCCATCAATGACACTA
>JAQICG010000367.1 GCA_027858635.1 Gammaproteobacteria bacterium
GTGTTCTTTTCAACTGGAGCTATTCCAGCCCGAAAAAAATATTTACTGCTGTGACGCATTATACAGGCCATACAGAACCAGATGAGGCTCAACATGAATACCCTCTACCCGAGCCAGTAACGCCAGCACCGCTTCCGCGTTGCCGCCCGTCAATATCACTCTCATTTTATCGCCCAGACGTTCTCTGGCTGAGGCACAGACCTCCAGCAAGCCTGCCTGCAGCATGTGCATGATACCGCTGGTTACCGCATCTGCGGTATTGATGGCAAAACCGGGGCAATCGCCTTCTGCGTTATTCACCCCTGCTGCATTCTGCAACAACGAATTTCGCATCATCTTCAGACCGGGCATAATTCGCCCGCCTCGATGCACGCCATCTGCATCCATCAAATCAACGGTGATTGCGGTGCCAGCATCAATGATGCACACCGGGGCATCATATAATTTTTTCGCCCCTAGCAGCGCTGCCCATCGATCAACACCATGATCCTCCGGTCGCGGATACATATTATATACGCCGCCCAGTTCAGAGGTGGTGCGTAAGAATATCGGCTCGATGGACCACTCTTTGCGAATCCAGTCCATCAGTGTCTGCTCAACATCAGACCCGGCAACGCAGGAGACCCAAACAACATCCTGATAAGGCGCACCTGAATAGATCTTGTCGAAAGTCGCATGCAGCGAACCTATCTGATAGGGACTGTCCTCAGCCAGAATCAACTGCCCGTCCTGCCAAATTCCCCATTTGACACCACTGTTGCCTATATCAATGGTCAGCATGATTGATTTTTCTCAAACTTATATCCGCGCTATTAAACAATTGCTCTTCACCGTCAACCTCTATTCGTATCGCCCCGTTGGCCTCGAAGCCGGTCACTGTACCCTGCAATGATCGAGCTTCATCCAGATAGATGTTTACCGGTTGCTGCAGGCAAATATCATATTGACGATACTCAACCATCAACTCATCTCGAAACTGAACAAATCTTTCACAAATACACATACATTCTTTTAATAATAAACCGGCAACTCTATTCCGCTCTGCTGATGACGCCTCGCCCAGGCATGAGAAAACATCCGTCCAGGGCTGATCCGGTAGCTGCGATGCCGCTTGCGGCATTTTAAAATTCAGCCCTATGCCTATAATCGCCGTTGTGGCCGCAGCGGTGTTTTGAGTCGTCTCAATGAGAATACCCGCAATTTTCCTGCCCCCAACCAGCACGTCATTCGGCCATTTGAGTCCCGCCTGCTCCAGACCTATCGCTTTTAGCACCCGAACCACCGCCACGCCAATAGCCAGCGACAGGCCACCCAGCTCATTCACCGGCACTTTAAACCGCCAGGCCAGACTTAAATAGATGCTGCTGTGTGGCGGCGAAATCCAGACTTTACCACGCCGTCCTCGCCCCTGTGTCTGCTGCTCGGCAAAACAGGCCAGCGGCAATGCCTGTCCCTTTCTGGCTTTCGACAAGGCCTGCTGGTTGGTTGAATCAGTTTTTTCAAACAAAACCAGACCGCAGTCGCGACCCAGATACCGCCTGATTTCTTTCAGATCCAGATCTTCAGTCATAAATCCAGGATGTTTCATACAGATTAAAGCCTGCTATTTAACACATAAAATCAACTTCAAGCCAATACCAGTTCGCACAGCAGGTAATATAAGCATGTACAATATGCCGCCATACACCAACCACGCCCCTGAACCTTAACCGAACCGCTAAACATGACTGCTGAAGACAATCCAATTCCATCCAACTTCATTCAAACCATTATTCAGAGCGATCTGGATTCGGGCAAATACACCACCGTACATACCCGTTTCCCCCCAGAACCTAATGGCTATCTTCATATCGGTCACGCCAAATCCATTTGCCTGAATTTCGGCATGGCTAGAAAATTCAATGGCAAATGCAACCTGAGATTTGACGACACCAATCCTGACAGGGAAGAGGTCGAATACATGCACGCCATTGAGGCCGATGTGAAATGGCTGGGCTATGAATGGGATGAGTTACATTTCGCTTCAGATTATTTTAATCACCTGTACATGTACGCAGTCAAACTCATCACCAAAGGCAAGGCCTATGTCGACAGCCTGAGTGCTGAGGACATTCGTGAAAACCGCGGGACCCTGAAAACCCCCGGCAAAGACAGCCCCTACCGCAATCGCAGCGTGGAAGAAAACCTCGGGCTGTTCCAGCGCATGAAAGAAGGCGAATTTGATGACGGCACGCACGTACTGCGCGCCAAAATCAATATGGCTTCACCCAACATGAACATGCGCGACCCGACCCTGTACCGCATCAAACGCACCCATCACCACCGCACCGGTGCCGAGTGGGTTATTTATCCGATGTACGATTTCACCCACTGCCTGTCGGATGCCATCGAAGGCATCACCCACTCATTGTGCACCCTGGAGTTTGAAGATCACCGCGCCCTTTACGACTGGGTGATTGACGAGGCGGGTGCGCCCTGCCACCCGCAGCAGATCGAATTCGCCCGCCTGGAACTGGAATACACCATCACCAGCAAGCGCAAACTGCACCAGCTCATTGATGAAGGCCACGTCAGCGGCTGGGATGACCCGCGCATGACCACGATTTCCGGCATCCGCCGCCGCGGTTACACGCCCGCTTCCATTCGTGATTTTTGCGAGCGCATCGGCGTCACCAAAAAAGACAGCTCCATTGAAATGGCGGCACTGGAAAACTGCGTGCGCGAAGACCTCAACGAACACGCGCTGCGCGTCATGGGGGTACTGCATCCGCTGAAGGTCACCATCGAAAACTACCCCGGCGGCCAGAGCGAAGAGATGCAGGCGCAGAACCATCCGCAAAACCCGGCGCTGGGTACGCGTAGCATCACCTTCACCAAAACGCTGTACATTGAACGCGACGATTTCATGGAAGATGCACCGAAAAAATTCTTCCGCCTCTCGGTCGGTCGTGAAGTGCGCCTGCGTTACGCCTACTACATCACCTGCACCGAGGTGGTGAAAAACGAACAGGGTGAAGTTATTGAGCTGATCTGTAGTTACGATCCGGAAACCCGAGGCGGCTCATCGCCGGACGGGCGCAAAGTCAAAGGCACCATCCACTGGGTTTCCGCCGAGCATGCGGTCGACGCGCAGGTGAACGCCTATGACCGTCTGTTCACCCACCCCAACCCCGGCAGCACCGATAACTACATTGAGCACCTGAATCCGGATTCGCTCACCGTATTGGAAAACTGCAAGCTTGAGCCCGCGCTGGCCGAGGCCGATGCCAACACCAACTACCAGTTTGAACGCACCGGCTATTTTGTGCTGGACAAGGACAGCCGCAGCGACGCCCTGATTTTCAACCGCACCGTCACCCTGCGCGACACCTGGGGGAAAATAGGCGGCAAGAGCTCCTGACATAAACCAGACCTGATCACGCCGGAACTTCTGATCCATATTTCTGATCAATAAATCACATTAGAAGTCTCGCCGTATTTGGCTTTGATCTCCAGAATCTTCGGCAGCTTTTTCTCCAGCAATTCAACCAGTCGCGGCTCAAAATGCTTGCCGCTTTCGGCGTGAATCCAGTTCAAGGCATCCTCCAGCGACCAGGCTTTTTTATAGGGCCGCTCGGAAGTCAGCGCATCAAACACATCAGCAATCGCACTGATGCGCGCGGTTAACGGGATCTCCTCACCCTTCAGCGCATTGGGATAGCCGCTGCCGTTCCACTTCTCATGATGGCACAGGGCAATTTCCCTCGCCATGATCATCAGATCAGAATGACCACCAACCAGAATATCCGCACCAATCTGTGCATGGGTCTGCATAATTGTCCATTCCTCAGCGTTGAGCTTGCCCGGCTTCAACAGTACGCTGTCGGTAATGCCCAGCTTACCAATGTCGTGCATCGGGCTGGCCACCAGTAGCAAATCAGCCGCCGCCTCTTCCATGCCATACGCCCGAGCCAGCACTGCTGCAATCTGGCTCATACGGATAATGTGCAGGCCGGTTTCATTATCTCGATATTCCGCGGCCCGGCCCAGACGCCAGACCACCTCCAGCCGGCTGTCCTGCAACTCATCATGGGCCGCGCGTAATTCGCGGGTTCGCTCCTGCACTTTTTCTTCCAGAATATCTTTCTGGAATTTAACGATCCGATGCGCCTGCCTGACCTCCAGCAAATTATGCACCCGCGCCAGAAATTCACGAATATCAAAAGGCCGGACGACATAATCACGCGCACCACAAGTTAAAGCCTCCCGCTGAAATTTCTGCTCAGCCAGATCGGTGACGATCAGAACCGGAGGGATACTGGTTTCACCCAGCTCTTCCCGGAGTGAATTGATCACCCCGAAGCCATCCAGTTTCGGCATTTTGATGTCAAGGATAATCAGGTCAATATTTTCTTCCTCGCAGAAACTCACCACGCTGAAAGGATCCTGAGTTGATTGAACCCCCTCATAACCATCGCGTTGCAGCACTTTTTTAATCATCGCAATATTGAGCTTGTGATGATCGACCACGAGAATATTGGCCTGCTTGATGTCGTCGATGAATCTGCTGGTGTGGATTTTCATTTTATGAGGCTCTGCTAAGACATTAGATGTATAGCTTGTTACAGCTACAGTAGAGGCAGGATAATTTGCGGGGAACCATTTCCTGACGGACTAATTATAGTTCTCCGTGGCTTGGTTATTCGGTCGGTTGCCATTTGGCTGGATTTAAATCACATAAAATAAAACCGGTGATCATAACGAGCTTCCCAGCCGCCCGAATAAAAGCTAATGCACCGTTATCCTGGCAAATTTTCGCTTGCCGACCTTAAACACCCCTTCCGTACCTGCCTGCACCTTCAGGTTTTTATCCTCTATCTTCTCGCCATTCAGCTTCACCGCACCCTGCTGAATCATGCGCATGGCATCCGAAGTGCTTCCAGTTAAGCCGGCGTCCTTCAGCAAATTGGCAATGGCGTAACCCTCGTCACCCGCTGCAAAACTAAATTCAGGAATATCATCGGGAATCTTGTTTTTGGCAAATTGCGCAATAAAATCTTCGCGTGCCAGCGTCGCTGCAGTCAGTGAATGGAAACGGGCGATGATCTCTTCGGCAAGCAGAAATTTGATATCCCGAGGGTTCTTTCCTACGGCCGTTTCTGCCTTAAAAGCCTCAATTTCCGCTAATGAACGGAAACTCAGCAATTCAAAATAACGCCACATCAGGTTATCAG
>JAQICG010000216.1 GCA_027858635.1 Gammaproteobacteria bacterium
CGCCTGACGGTCAAAAGCCGGGAGCCACGGTTGGTGGTGCCGTCGACGGCGGTGCACAATAACGAGGTCTACCGGGTTGTCGACGACCGGCTGGAGCGCAGCCCCGTCTCGGTGGCCTACCAGCAGAATGATCTGGCGGTGATCGAACAGGGTCTGTCAGCCGGTGATCAGATCATTGTCGATGACCCCGTGCCGGCGATCGACGGCATGGCAATCAAGCCGCGGCGCGATGCTGCGTTGGAGCAGCAACTGCGCGCCCGAGCGCTGGGTGAGAGGCCGTGATCAGCTGGTTCGCCGCTCACCCCACTGCGGCCAATCTATTGCTGATTATATTGCTGGCCATGGGGCTGTTCACCAGCCCCTCACTCAAGCGCGAGACCTTTCCCGATTACCGTCCTGTGGAAGCTAGTATCGAGGTCATCTACCGCGGCGCCAGTGCCGGTGATGTCGAGGATGCCGTCTGCCGACGACTGCACGATGCCGTCAAGGGCATTGATTATCTTGATGAGATGATCTGCGTTGCCCAGGACAATGCGGCCACCGCCACCGTAAAAATGTTAGCTGGCGGCGACCCGGTACGTTTTGTCAGCGACATTGACACCGAGGTCAGCGCCATCACCGACCTGCCCGTGCGCGCCGAGGCACCGGTGGTTCGCGAACTGCATCGCAGCGATCTGGTGGCCGCAGTGGCGGTTGCCGGTGACATGCCACTGAACCAGCTGGAAGACTACGCCCTCAAGCTTGAACAACGCATCATGACGCTGTCCGGTGTCGCCGCCGTCACCATCCAGGGATTGTCGCAACGGCAATGGCAGGTGGAGGTATCACGCGAGGTACTCGGCCAGTACGGACTCTCCGCGCGCGCATTGGCCGCTCGGGTGGCGCGTCAGAATATCGATATGCCGCTGGGCACCCTGGAGACAGGGGAACGCGACATCCAGCTGCGCTTTACCGACCAGCGCCGTTCGCTGGCGGATCTCCAGCGTCTGATTGTGGTCTCGGACCCCAAAGGCGGCGAGCTGACCCTCGGTGATATTGCCACTGTGAAACAGACCGGCGAGCGCGAAGAGGAGAAGATTTATATCAAAGGCGAGCGAGCGCTGGTGCTGGAAGTCAGTAAGACATTACGGGATGATTCCCTGCGGGTTATGGATAGACTCACCTCACAGCTGGAACGCGAACGCCAGACGCTGGGCAGCGGAGTACGACTCGTGCTGACCCAGGACATGACCACTATTGTTAGAGACCGGCTGCAAATGCTGGTGAGCAACGGTTTGATAGGGCTGGTGCTGGTCGTGCTGGTGATGAGTCTGTTCTTTCGTCCACGCCTCGCCCTGTGGGCCGTGCTGGGTCTGCCGGCGGCGTTTATGGGCGCTTTTTTCGTCATGGGCATCACCGGGCTGTCGCTGAACATGATTACGCTGGTCGCACTGCTCATGGCGATCGGTATCGTCATGGATGACGCTGTGGTCATTACCGACAACATTGCCAGCCACGCCGGCGAACACGACACCGCCCTGAAGGCGGTAACGGCTGGTACCCGTCAGGTGTTCCAGGGAGTGCTGTCGTCCTTTCTCACCACAGTTTCGGTGTTCGTGCCGCTGTCATTTTTGGCCGGCGAGCTGGGCGCCGTGCTCGAAGTGCTGCCGGTGGTGCTGATTGCCGCTCTGGCGGCCAGCCTGATCGAGGCCTTCCTGATTCTGCCCCATCATCTCAAGGGCAGTCTGGCACGGCTGAGCGAAAGCCGGGACTCACGCTTCCGCATCGGTTTTGAAAACGCTTTCGACGCCTTCCGCGAGAAGGTGGGAAGCGCCGCCGACGCAGCCATCCGCTGGCGTCACGCCATGCTGGGACTGGTGCTGGCGGTAATTATCGGCTCCGCCGGTTTTATAACAGGCGGACACATCGGTAGCGAGGCGATGCCCGCTACCGACGGCGATGTACTGGAAGCGCGCATTCTTATGCCCCAGGGCACACCGTTGTCACGCACCGAAGCGGTGGCCGAACAGGTGGCGGCATCCATGCGGCGTCTCGACGCGCATTTCAGTCCGATGCAGCCCGAACAGGCACCGCTGGTGGAGGTCATCCAGATCCGTTTTAACCATAATGCCAGCGCCGGGGAGGCGGGAACGCATGTGGCCACGGTTATCGTCGATTTACTCACCGCCGAGCAGCGCACGGTCAGCCTCGATGAGTTGACCGGGCGCTGGCGCGAAGAGATCGGCGATATCACGGGCATCCACAGCCTGATCATTCAGGAGCCGGGCTTCGGGCCTGCGGGGATTCCGGTCGAACTGCGTTTGCAGGGCGAGGATCTCGATGAGCTGAAATCCGCCGCCCTGGATGCAGCAGCGCACCTCGCCGGCTACACTGCGGTCTACAACATCATGGACGATCTGCGCCCCGGCAAACCGCAAAGAACCTTTTCGCTCGCCTCCGGTGCCCATGGACTGAAGTTGACCGCCGAGGAGGTCGCCGCCCAGTTGCGAGCCGGATGGCTGGGCGAGATCGCCGACACCCAGCGTATCGGCAACCGTGATGTCGAGGTTCTGGTGCGCCAGACCGCGAGTGACCGCGACAGTTTCGACGATCTGGATGATCAGACCATTATGCTGCCCGACGGCAGCCGGGTGCCGCTGAGCGAAGTGGTGGACATCAAGATACAGCGCGAGTGGGCACGAATTACCCGCATTGACGGCCGGCGCACTGTCACCGTCGAGGCTAATGTCGATGCCCGCCTCAGCAGCGGCCAGGCCATTGTCAGTGATTTACAGGCGGGCTGGCTCGCGGACTTCGAGGCACGCTACCCGCAGGTCGATGTCATTTTTGAAGGACAGGTGGCCCGTTCCGCCGAAACCGGTGGCTCCATCGGTCGCGGTCTGCTCATCGGGCTGGTCGGTGTCTTCGTCATCCTCTCCTTTCAATTCAAAAGTTATGTCGAACCGTTAATCGTCATGTTATCGATTCCCCTGGCGTTAATCGGTGCCGTCTGGGGACATGCCCTGATGGGCTACTACCTGTCGATGCCATCGCTGATCGGGGCGGCCGGGCTGGCGGGCATTGTGGTCAATAACGCCATTTTATTAATACACTTCATCAAGGGACATCGTGAGCGCGGTCTTTCAGCCATAGAGGCTGCTGGCCAGGCCAGCCGTGACCGCCTGCGTGCGATCTTGATTTCATCATCCACCACGATAGCCGGCCTGCTACCACTGCTGGCGGAAACCAGTACCCAGGCCGCATCCATCAAACCGCTGGTTATTTCGGTGGTGTTTGGCCTGCTCACCGCCACTGTTCTGGTGCTGCTGGTGATGCCGGCGCTTTATGTGCTGTTCGATGATTGGGGATGGGCGCGGAAGGTGGAGAAGGATGCGTAAGCACCCGGTTTTATCGGCTTACCCCAGTCGGCAGCATCCGGGTTAACGAGTGTGCCGGGAGTGAGATTACAGAAGGGGTGGAGAGAAGCTCGATTTTTTTGATTAATTATAAATACGGAAAGCGAAATAAAAAAAGTCTACCGTTAAAAAGCATCCATTTCGATAAAGGCAACGCCGATGCCGTTGTCAGATACACGTACGATAATCGCATCGACATCGGTGTCATCATTGTCCCTTAACGGGTTTAGGTAGTTAACGTGAATCATTTCACCCAGCGGGAAGTCGGAAGGGGTGGCGGTTTCGAGAAACATGCCGCCTTCGCTGAGGTCGCGGGTTTGCATGGCTCTGGCGTCATCTTCCATCAGCGTGAGCGTAACGTCGATTTGTACATCGTGTCGTGTGTGTCGGCGATTATTTTCACTCATAGTAAACAGGCCTTTTTTTATAATAGCGTTATAGTAGCGCGCATTGAGAAAAAAAACAGTCTGTCATCGATAAAGTTTTTCAATTAATATCATGATCATAAATTAACCAGCGGGTGCAGTATGAAACTAGCGAACATCATTTTAACAGGCGTACTGTTTGTAACGCAGAGCGTGCTGGCTTCCGATCTGGAACGCGAAAAACGCCTCGCCGAGCAGACCGAGCAGTTGATATTTGATGGCGAAGTCATCTATCTGGAGAGCGGTGATCATGAGTTTATGAATATCTTCATGGAGGGTGAAGCCGAAGAGATAAAAGGCGCGGCGATTATTTTGCATGGCCGCGGCGTGCATCCGGACTGGGACAAGGTGGTCAAACCGCTACGCATCGGTTTGGCCGAACAGGGCTGGAGCACTTTTTCCATGCAGATGCCGGTACTGGAAAAGCAGGCCAAATATTACGATTACGTGCCTATTCTGCACGAGGCTTTTCCTCGTCTTGAAGCAGGAGTCGACTTTTTGAAACAGGAAGGGTATGAAAAAATCGTGCTGATCGCGCACAGTTGCAGCGTGTATATGGCAATGGCCTGGGTGGAGTCGGGCGAGTTTCGCGACATCGACGCATTTGTAGGTATCGGCATGGGCGCGACCGATTACCAGCAGCCGATGGCCAAACCATTCCCACTGGATAAACTATCCGTGCCGATTCTCGATGTTTATGGCGCAGAGGAATATCCGGCAGTGGTGCGTGGCGCGAAGCAGCGACTGGAATCTATCCAGCGCGGCGGGAATAAAAAATCACGGCAGACCATCGTCATGGGTGCTGATCATTACTACACCGATAAAGATGAAGAGCTGATCGAAGAGGTCGGTGAGTGGATGAATGATCTGTGAAAAAAGGCGGCGGGCAGCGTGATAATGTTTTTGTATTATTAAAACAACAGCGCTTCCTGCCCTTTTTTATCACCCAGTTTCTGGGTGCGTTCAATGACAATGTTTTCAAAAATGCGCTGATTATTTTTATCGCCTTCCGGGTGGTACAGCCGGGCGATGCAAGTACAGATGTTGATTTCCTGATCAATCTCAGCGCCGGTTTATTTATTCTTCCCTTCTTCCTTTTTTCCGCCACCGCCGGTCAGTGGATAGACAAAAACGAAAAATCACGCTCCATGCGTTTGATCAAGCTGATGGAAATCGTGATTATGGCCGCAGCTGCCTATGCGTTTTTTCTCGGTGATGTTTATACGCTCATCGCCCTGCTGTTTATGATGGGGATACAGTCCGCTTTTTTCGGCCCTGCCAAATACAGTTACATTCCACAGCACCTTGATGACAGCGAACTGGTGGCGGGGAATGCGCTGGTGCAGGCGGGCACTTTTGTGGCGATACTGGTGGGCACCAACCTGGGCGGCATCCTTATCGGCAGCGATAACGGCAGCCAGTGGGTCGCTGTTAGCATCGTGGTGCTGTCGGTGCTGGGCTATCTGTCGAGTCGGTTTATTCCGCTGACGCCGTCGGTGCAGCCCGAGCTGAAAATAAACTGGAACCCGGTTACCGAAACCTGGCGCAATATCGCCTTCATGCGCAAGAACCGGGTGGTCTTTCTGTCGGTGCTGGGCGTCTCCTGGTTCTGGTTTCTGGGTGCCACCTATCTGGTGCAGTTGCCTAACTACACCAAGCTGACTCTGGGCGGCAACGAGCAGGTGGTTACCTTCCTGCTCACCCTGTTTACCCTGGGCATCGGGGGCGGATCGTTACTGTGCAACCACCTGTCCGACCACAAAATAGAACTGGGTCTGGTGCCCTTCGGTTCCATCGGCTTAACCCTGTTTGGTCTCGACCTCTATTTCGCCCAGCCCGAAATGACGCCGCTGGTGTTGATGGGCTTTGTTGAGTTTGTCAGCCAGGTTGGCAGCATTCGGGTGCTGGCGGATGTGTTTCTGATCGGGCTGTTCGGCGGCTTTTATATCGTGCCCCTGTTCGCGCTCATCCAGCAGAGAAGCGAGCCGCATCATCTCTCTAGAATCATCGCCGGTAACAATATATTAAATGCCTTTCTGATGGTGCTGTCGGCAGTCATGGCCATCGTCCTGCTGGGTTCGGGCGTCAGCATTGCCGAACTGTTTCTGATTGTGGCGCTGCTCAATGCCGTGGTCGCCATCTACATCTACAGTCTGGTGCCCGAATTTTTCATGCGCTTTATCGTCTGGATTCTGATCCATACCCTCTACCGCGTGCGCAAACAGGGGCTGGATAATATTCCCCACGAGGGCGCTGCCCTGCTGGTGTGCAACCACGTCAGTTATGTCGACGCCCTGATCATCGCCGGCTGCATTCGCCGTCCGGTACGTTTTGTGATGCACTACAAAATTTACAATAGTCCGCTGCTGCATTTTTTATTCAAAACCGCCGGCGTGATCCCCATTGCAGGAAAACATACCGAACCGGAACTGCTGGAAAAAGCATTTTCGGAAGTGGCAAAAACTTTGGACAGGGGCGAGCTGGTGTGTATTTTTCCCGAAGGAAAACTGAGCCGTGACGGCAGGCTGCATAAATTCCGCCCCGGCGTAGAACGCATTCTGAAAACGACGCCGGTGCCCGTTGTGCCCATGGCGCTGAATGGATTATGGGGCAGCGCATTTAGCCGGCACCCGGCCACTATTTACAGGCGTATTATGAAAGGCATTCGTTCACACGTGGAGCTGATCGTGTTGCCGCCGCTGCCACCCGAACAAGCTGATGCACAGAGCTTGCAGCATCAGGTGGAACAGGTGGTGCATGAAGAGCTTAATCGGTTTTGAGTTGTGTGTCTGGTGCTTGAGCATTGGAAATGATTTGTTTTATCTGTCATTTCAGTCGCAGCAAATCTTACATTCAATCTCTTCGCACAATTAAGCAAGTGCAAGATCCCTCTATGCGTTCGGGATGATAGTCTGAAAAGTAGTCAAAGTTTTTAGAGATTTTTCAGGTGAACAATATTTTTGCGAACAGGATTTCGTTCTATCCCACACCACAACGATCCCTTTACTCCGGCTTTAACTCCATGGCCAGGGCGTTGATGTCGTTTTGCCGGAGCTGGTCGATCTTGTCGTAGAGGTCATCGCTCTGGCTGTAGGGGCCGATGCGGACACGATGCCAAGCGGCGTTGTTGACGGTGACGCGCTGAATGTGGGCCTGAAAACCGAGCAGGGCCAGACTGGCTTTGAGTTTTTCGGCGTCACCCTTATTTTGAAACGAACCGGCCTGCAAGACATACTGTTTGTTGCTTTCGGGCTGGCTTT
>JAQICG010000163.1 GCA_027858635.1 Gammaproteobacteria bacterium
ACACAATCGTAACGATCACTGTCCGGCAGGGCAATGCTCTGGCATGGGCAACAGCAGGTGGTTCCGGATTCCGTGGTTCTCGTAAGAGCACACCTTTTGCTGCACAGGTTGCTGCAGAGCGTGCCGGTACACGGGCAAAAGATTATGGCATTAAAAATATGGATGTCTTGGTGAAAGGACCGGGTCCAGGACGCGATTCTGCTGTGCGTTCACTCAATAACATAGGCTTTAAGATTACTAATATTACAGATGTAACGCCTATCCCCCATAATGGTTGCCGTCCGCCTAAAAGGCGTCGTGTTTAAGATCGGAGAGTATTAAGTGGCTAAATATACAGGTCCAAAGTGTAAGCTCAGTCGTCGTGAAGGCGTTGATCTTGAATTGAAATCATCACTGCGTCCGCTTGAGTCTAAGTGCAAGCTGGATCAGGTGCCTGGTCAACACGGTGCACGTCGCACACGTCTGTCAGATTATGCCCTGCAGTTACGCGAAAAGCAGAAGCTCCGTCGCATCTATGGCGTTCTGGAAAAACAGTTCCGTAACTATTATAAATCCGCGGCCGGACAAAAAGGCTCAACGGGTGAGATTTTGTTGAGTCTGCTGGAAACTAGACTGGATAACGTGGTCTATCGCGCAGGTTTTGGTGCAACGCGTGCTGAAGCACGTCAGCTGGTCAACCATAAATCTATACTGGTTAATAATAAGATAGTGAACATTCCTTCTTATAAAGTCAGAGCTAACGATGTAATCACAGTACGCGAAAAAGCCAAAAAGCAGACCCGTATTACTGATTCCCTGGAAATGGCTAAACAGAAAGGTATATCTGACTGGATTTCTCTCGACGAGAAAAAACTTGAAGCGACTTTCAAGAATGTGCCAGAGCGTTCTGATTTACCGCCAAACATTAACGAACAACTTGTTGTAGAACTCTACTCCAAGTAGAGGAGCGAATATTACATGTCAGGTACTGATGAAATTCTTACACCTCGTACTATTAGCGTGCAATCGTATAACGATACACACGCAAAAGTGGCTCTTGAGCCATTAGAACGAGGATTTGGTCACACGCTAGGGAATGCACTCAGGCGCATCCTATTGTCTTCAATTGAAGGCAGCGCAATCGTTGAAGTTGAAATTGAAGGCGTTGAACACGAATACAGTGCTATTGATGGTATGCAGGAAGATGTATTAGAAGTTCTGCTTAACTTAAAAGGCGTTGCTCTGATTATGCATGGTAATGATGAAGCCAGCGTTAGCATTACAGCCCAGGGTCCCTGTGTGATTACTGCCGGTGATATAAAAACAGGTCATGATACCGAAATCGTTAATCCTGATCATGTTATCGCCAATCTTAATAAAGAAGGCAAACTCAACGCTACCATGAAAGTAGTCAAGGGTCGCGGTTATCAACCATCTTCAAAAATGGTGCGTAGTTCAGAATCTGCATCTATCGGCGTACTTCGTCTTGATGCCTCATTCAGCCCTATTCGCCGTGTTTCTTATAACGTTGAGAGTGCGCGTGTAGCACAGAGCACCAATCTGGACAAATTGATCATTGATTTGCAGACCGATGGCACGGTTGACCCGGAAGCCGCAATTCGTACTGCAGCAACCATACTTCAGGACCAACTGTCGTCTTTCGTTAACCTCAAAAGCATGGAAGACGAGCAGGTTATTGATGAAGAAGCTGACATCGATCCAATTCTGCTACGTCCAGTTGATGAGCTTGAGCTGACTGTACGTTCAGCAAACTGCCTGAAAGCAGAAAACATCTACTATATTGGTGATCTTATTCAGCGTACAGAAGTTGAATTACTGAGAACGCCCAATCTAGGTAAGAAATCGTTGACAGAAATAAAGGATGTCCTGGCATCACATGGTCTGTCCTTAGGGCTTCAACTCGATAATTGGCCACCGGCCTCTCTTCGTGATAAAGAAGCTAGCTAATACATAATTAAAGGTTTATAAAAATGCGTCATCGTCAATCAGGTCGTCAACTTAATAGAAACAGCAGTCATCGTAAAGCGATGTTCAGCAACATGACTAACTCGCTATTAGAGCACGGCATTATCAAAACGACTCTGCCTAAGGCGAAAGAATTACGCCGTATCGCTGAGCCATTGATTACAATGGCGAAAGTTGATTCCGTCGCTAACCGACGTCTGGCATTTTCGCGTCTGCGTGATAAGGCCTCAGTGGGAACGCTGTTTTCTGAGCTGGGTCCCCGTTACAAAGAGCGTCCCGGTGGTTACACACGTATTTTGAAATGTGGTTTCCGTACCGGCGACGTCGCACCTATGGCTTATGTAGAATTGGTTGACCGCCCCACTGAGGCGACAATCGAGCCAGCAGCTGAATAGTCAGGTTTCGATAACCAGATATAAAAAAACCGGCACTAGCCGGTTTTTTTTGTGCCGGTAAATAACTGACCTATCGAAAGCTGTCGGCTAAGAAGCGGCTAACATCTGCTTAAGATAGAGGCCTGTGGAAGAATCGACGGCTTCCGTAACCTGTTCAGGGGTGCCCTGAGCGATAATGCGGCCACCCTTATAACCGCCGCCCGGTCCCAAATCCACTATCCAGTCCGCCATTTTCACAATGTCGAGATTGTGCTCAATAATGATAATGGTATTGCCGTGATCTCTCAGGCGCATAACCACATCCAGCAACTGCTGCACATCATGAAAATGCAGACCTGTGGTCGGTTCATCCAGAATGTAAACAGTCTGTCCGGTATCACGTTTGGATAACTCCTTAGATAATTTGATACGCTGGGCCTCGCCCCCGGAAAGCGTGGTCGCACGCTGTCCTAGGGTAATGTAGGAGAGTCCGACGTCCATCAATGTCTGAAGCTTGCGTTTGATTACCGGGATGGCGCCAAAGAAATGCAGCGCATCCTCTACAGTCATCGCCAGTACCTCGTGGATGTTTTTCCCCTTGTATTTGACGTCAAGAGTCTCGCGATTGTATCGCTGGCCCCTGCAAATATCACAGGTAACATAAACGTCAGGCAGGAAATGCATCTCTACCTTGATGACGCCGTCGCCGGAACAGGCCTCACAGCGGCCGCCTTTGACATTGAAGCTGAACCGACCCGGTTTATAGCCGCGTGAGCGTGCCTCCTGTGTCGCGGAAAACAGTTCTCTAATCGGGGTGAACAGGCCGGTATAGGTAGCGGGATTCGAACGAGGTGTTCGACCGATGGGGGCCTGATCAATCTCAACCACCTTGTCGAAATGCTCAATACCGCTGTGCGAGACATAAGGCGCGGGCGCAATCGAGTTATGGTTAATCTCTTTGGCCAAAATCGCATAGAAGGTATCATTGATTAAGGTCGATTTGCCCGAGCCGGAAACGCCGGTGATACAGGTCAGAAGGCCTACCGGAATTTCAAGGTCGACATCGTTTAGATTATTACCGCTAGCGCCCTTTATGCAGAATGACTGGTCTGTCCTGGGCGTACGTTGTTCGGGAATGGCAATTTTCCTGACACCGGAAAGGAACTGGCCGGTAATTGATTCCGGGGTGTCGATAATATCCTGATAGGTACCTTCGGCGATCACCACGCCGCCATGCACGCCCGCGCCGGGGCCGATATCAATGATGTGATCGGCGTTACGCATCGCCTCTTCATCATGCTCCACCACAATCACCGTGTTACCGATATCGCGTAGATGCGTCAGCGTGGTGAGCAGCCGGTCATTGTCACATTGATGCAGGCCGATAGACGGCTCATCGAGAATATACATCACTCCCACCAGTCCGGCACCGATCTGACTGGCCAGGCGGATGCGCTGAGATTCACCACCGGAAAGCGTATCCGAGCTTCTGTCCAGGGTCAGATAATCCAGGCCCACGTTCACCAGAAACTTGAGGCGAGTCGAGATTTCAGCATTGATCTTTTCAGCGATTTTGCCGCGCTTGCCGGGAAGCGTCAGCTTCTCAAAGAACTCATAGGCCAGCAGGATGGGCATGGCGGAGATCTGAGGCAGGGTATGATCCTGAATAAAAACATGCCGGGCCGCGACATTCAGGCGGCTGCCGTGACAGGCGGGGCAGGGCTGTCTCGACAGGAATTTCGCCAGCTCCTCGCGCACCAGATTGGAATCGGTTTCGCGATAGCGTCGCTCCATATTGAGCAGTACCCCTTCAAAACTGTGCACCCGTTTCTTGCCGCGACGGCCACGATGGCCGGGATAGTGAAACTCGATCTTTTCCTTACCGCTGCCGTAGAGCAGGATTTTTTTAAACTTCTTATCCAGCTTTTTGAAGGGGGTTTCAATGTCGAAACCATAATGGCAAGACAGGCCCTCAATAATGCTGAAATAATAGGCGTTGCGTCGATCCCAGCCTCTAATGGCACCTCCGGCCAGGCTCAGATCAGGATTAGTGACCACGCGCTCGGCATCAAAAAACTGATTGTGGCCGAGGCCGTCACATTCGGGGCAGGCACCGGCAGGGTTATTAAAGGAGAACAGTCGCGGCTCCAGCTCCGACAGGCTGTAACCGCAGGTGGGGCAGGAAAAACGCGCCGAATAAATCAGATCCGCCCTGTCTTCATCGTCCATGAAGGCGATGGTGGCGACATCATCCGCTAGATTGAGCGCCGTTTCGAACGATTCGGCCAGCCTGAGTTTGATATCCTCGCGCACCTTGAAGCGATCCACCACCAGCTCGATGGTATGCTTTTTATTACCCTCCAGCACAGGCACCTCGTCCAGCTCATAAACACGGCCATCGACCCGGACCCGAATAAAACCCTGCTGCTTGAAATCGGCGAACAGGTTGAGAAATTCGCCCTTACGGTTCCTCACTACCGGCGCCAGCAACATCAGTTTGGTATCGGCGGGTAGCGCCACCACATTATCAACCATCTGGCTAACGGTCTGCGCTTCCAGGGTGATGTCGTGTTCGGGGCAGCGCGGGGTGCCGGCGCGGGCAAACAGCAGGCGTAGGTAATCGCTGATCTCGGTGGTGGTGCCAACTGTGGAGCGCGGATTATGCGACGTGGTTTTCTGCTCAATGGAGATGGCCGGAGACAGGCCTTCAATATGATCCACATCCGGCTTTTCCATCATCGATAAAAACTGCCGGGCATAGGTGGAGAGCGACTGCACATAGCGCCGTTGGCCTTCAGCGAACAGCGTATCGAAGGCCAGAGAAGATTTGCCGGAACCGGACAGTCCGGTAATGACGATGAGTTTGTCGCGAGGAATATCGATATTGATATTCTTTAAATTGTGGGTGCGGGCACCGCGTATCTGGATTGTGTCCATGAAGCTGTATCTATTACCGAGTTTCAGAGTTTTAAAAAGCAATCTGTTAGAATGCCTCTTTTTTGTGTCTCAGGTCAACAGCTGTTCGCAAGGTTATCTATGTCGGAATTTCGAGAAAAACTGGGTTCGCAGGAGAGGCAGGCAGGCATCTCCCTGGCGCTGATCTACGCCTTCCGTATGCTGGGGCTGTTCATGATCCTGCCGGTTTTCGCCCTCTATGCGGAAGAGCTGCCCGAGACCACCCCCATGCTGACCGGGCTTGCGCTGGGCATCTATGGCCTGACGCAGGCCGTCCTGCAGATCCCGTTCGGCATGCTCTCCGACAAGGTGGGGCGCAAACCCGTCATTGCCGCCGGCTTGCTGATCTTTGCTGCGGGTAGCCTGCTCGCCGCCTCAGCCGACGGCATCTACGGCATCATCGCCGGGCGGGCATTACAGGGCGCGGGTGCGATTGCGGCGGCACTGATGGCGCTGGCCGCCGACCTCTCCAGAGAAGAGCATCGCATGCGCATGATGGCACTGATCGGCATGAGCATCGGCGCTGCCTTCGCTATCTCAATGGTGCTGGGCCCG
>JAQICG010000016.1 GCA_027858635.1 Gammaproteobacteria bacterium
AATAAGACACACCACTGTGAGATGCCACGATGGCACGCTTGAATAAGCTAATGCTCGGGATTGATCCATCTGCTGCACTAGTAAGCTTCTGGAAGTCAGTTAAAAAATCGGCCCCAGAGGTTCATTACTCTCGGCTTCCATGATGATGTCAGTTTCGTTCATGTCACCGGTTATATCGATATTCACACCGCGCACACCGGGCATGGTTTTCAGGATGTAGGCGGCCATTAACATCACCAATTTTTCATTTTCAGTTTCAATAGCGGTGAGCATTTTTTCGGCGGCGATCTGACAGCGCTGTTCGGCGCTGGGGTAATCCACCCAGTCTCGACTCATCTGCCAGCCTTTGTCCATGTCGGCGTTCATCTGGTCAAAAAAATCCGAGGCTTCGAATAAAATCTGGTCGGGTACTTCAAAGGCGTTGCTGCGACCTTCGACAATGATATTGAGTTTCATACGGCTAAATCCTGGGTAATTCCTGCTAACATGGTGCCAAATTATACTTTAATTGGGACGATTAAATGCTACTGACTTTAACCAATGTTTTGAGCCGGGAAGAGCTGGCGGTGGTGCACGATCTGCTGGCACGCGGCCGGTTTGTCGATGGCAAATTGAGTGCGGGTGATGAGGCGATTCGCGTCAAGCACAATCAGGAGCTGAGCGCCAATGACGAGCTTATGGTGCCGCTGAACAATCTGTTGATGGGGCGACTGATCAATCATCCGGTCTATCTCGCGGCGGCCCTGCCGCAGAAGATCGCCGCGCCCTATTACGCCAAATACGGCAAGGGCATGGCCTACGGCAACCATGTCGATGATCCGGTGATGGGGCCGGTGGGCCAGCGCTATCGCTCTGATCTGTCGATTACGGTGTTTCTCAATGAGCCTCAGGATTACGAGGGCGGCGAGCTCACCATTCAGACCTCATTCGGCGATCAGGCAGTGAAGCTCAAAGCCGGTGATGCAGTGATGTACCCCTCTTCCAGCACGCACCGGGTGGCAGAGGTTACTGACGGTGAACGCATTGTCGCCGTCACCTGGCTGCAAAGCATGGTACGTGACCCGGCCAGACGCGAGCTTCTTTACAGCCTGCATCAGGCCCGCGAAGAACTACTAAAAAACCAGCCCGGCACCACCGCCACCGAACAGGTCAGCAACAGTTATGTGAACCTGGTGCGGATGTGGTCGGAGACTTAGGGAGAAGGTTAAGGGCTTTAGTCCACAAATAACGCGGATAAACACAGATGAAAAATGCTTGTCCGCGAAAAACACCAATAACACAAAAAAAACAAACAATCTAATTTTTGCAGGCACAAAAAAACCGTATCCCGTTTAAAACAGGGTACGGTTTTTGCGTTTTAACCTGTACTGAAGCGGGGCTTCAGTTCAAGCATCTAGCGTTCTGAACCTGCTTCTTTATGAGCAAGATCAATCACTTCCATGGCCAGATCGCGGTATTTTTGGCGGTAGCCATCCAGTTCAGAACCGGCTTCAGGGGCGTAGTATTCTTCTTGGGTAACACCGGAAGCATGCTCTTTTGCCGTGAATTTCTTCTGCATTTCCAGCATTTCTTTGATTTTGTCTGTTTTCGCGCTCATAGTTTTATACCTTTGTTGAACGACCGGCTGATGCCCGTCTTCTTAAAATCAGGTGTCGTATTCTAGCATTGACCAGAAAACAACCCCTATATCCCATAAGGGTAAGATTAATAGCCGCCTTTACGTGTGCTTTGTGGGCAGCCACCGATTTTCAGACCCTGCTTTGAGGGCATGCCAGGGAACATTTCGTACATCTCTTTGGAAGTGAGTTTACGGCCCCATTTTTTACCCATAGCTTTCATGATTGTGCGCTCATTCGGCTCATTATCCGATAATGTTTCTTCGCGCACATAATGTACCACGTCCCATTGATCCTGAGTGGGTTCGATGCCTTCTTCTGCGAATAGCTCTTTTGCTATCTCCTCATTCCAGTCTGTGGCGTTAACCAGGTAGCCATTTTCTGTCCTTTCAATTGATTCAAGTGCCATAATATTCTCACCTTTTGTCTAGCTTTTAATGAAGTTTGTAAAATTTGTGGACGAATATTAAATCAGATAAAAAAAGGTTTCCACCTGCTCAAAAGGGATACTGGCTAATTTAATCCTTCCAGGGACCTGACTATGTACCTGAATAATGCGTCTTTTCTTCGCTTTCACCCACGGCTTTGATGCCTTTATGCGGCATTAAAATGCCGCAGCCCAGGTGACGGTGATCGCCTATGCCCTGCTCCTGCAAGGCGATGGAGGTCTGTTTGTCGAGGTCGGCGATCATCAGGCTGCGGGTTTCGAGTGCGTTATCGGGGGCATGGATGGTGTGGCTGATGCCGCACAGCATTTTTCGCAGATGGATGTCACGTTGCGCCAGCGCTTCGATCACCCATTGCAGAAAGCCCTCTTCATCCAGTCCGTCGGGTACAACGACGTAGCGCGAGAATAACGTGCCCAGCGGGTTCAGGGCCTTTTCAATGTCTTCGCCGATATCCAGCTCGAGCACGGCACTGACTATTTTTTTTCCTA
>JAQICG010000330.1 GCA_027858635.1 Gammaproteobacteria bacterium
GCAATGCTCCGTACTCGCGCTTAAACCCTCCGGTTTTGTTACACCGGTAAAGCTTGATGACTAGGAGTCGGTCGGATTCAGGATGAATTGGCTGCGGAAGCGGGAGAGCGGCCCAAACCTCCCCGATTTTTCGTTGCGTAGAATAACTATGCGCCTCAAAATCGGTAAAATCTGTGCTCACTCTCCCACTCCCTCGCTTCAATCCCCCTAAACCCGACAGTCGTCTGGAGAAGATACAGGATACAGTCTATCTGGAAACCTTGCTGAAGGTAGTGAATTGCACCGCTTCAGACGGCAGGCATAAAAAAACCGCCGACTGTTTCCAGTCAGCGGTTTTTTTCGATCAGCTTTACAGCCGGATATGGACTTTATTACTTGCCCAGTTTGGCTTGAATCGCATCGATCACGGCATCACTGGAAGTCGCATCGACCTTCAGCAGCATGCCTTCGTTTTCGTAGAAACCAATCAGCGGTGCTGTCTGCTCGTTATAAACGCTCAGGCGGTTGTTGATGGCTTCTTCGGTTTCGTCTTCACGCTGAACCACAGGCTCGCCACATTTGTCACATACGCCTTCAACTTTAGGCGGGTTGGATTTTACGTTGTAGATCTCACCGCAGCCGGTACAGGTGCGACGGGTAGTCAGGCGATCGAGAATAACTTCGGTTGGTACTTCGATGCTAACGGCGAAGTCCAGCTTCTCGCCCATTTTTTCCAGCAGTACTTTCAGTGCTTCAGCCTGGGGAATGGTGCGAGGGAAACCGTCGAGCAGGTAGCCGGCCTTGCAGTCATCCTCTTTCAGACGTTCTTCCATAATGCCCATGATCAGATCATCAGAAACCAGATCACCGGCCTTCATGGCGGCCTGGGCTTTTTTGCCCAGCTCAGTGCCGGCAGCGACGGCGCCACGCAGAATGTCACCAGTGGAAATTTGGACAGAACCGTCCATTTTAGTCAGTAATTTTGCAACAGTGCCTTTACCTGCACCAGGCGCACCTAATAGTATCAGTTTCATGGGATATCCTCAGAAATCGTTAAAGTCTGTGAAGAGATGGCATACTTTATCCCATCCGTGCACGTAAAAAAGAGTGCGCATTTTCTTGGTTTTAGGCCATTAAAGCAAATAAATTTACCTTAGGAGGCTGTCGGATTCAGGATGAATTGGTTTTAACGCGAATGCACGCTAGTCACTGGACAGCGCTTTCTGAATCAGCGGCACCAGCGGTTCCGGCAGGTTCACGCTGCCCGAGAGCGCAAACTGTTGCGCCGGCTCACTCATTTTCCGCCAGGTCTTACGGATGATATCAATCCATTTGGCTTCATCGTATTCAGGGTGCTTGGTGGCGAAGGCCAGCATGTAGTGCTCGATGAAAACCAGTGCCGCAATGTCTTCCACCAGCTGGGTATCGGGATTGGTCTTCAGCGCTTTTTTGCCCACCGCCTGCTTAACCCGTTCCAGGCTGGCCTCGTCATAACCCGCCTGCGCCATCAGTTCCGCCAGTGTATTGGCGTGAAAGGTATACAGCGCGGTGCGCCACTGATGGTAACCCTTTCGATCCATCGGATAATCGCTGCGCGCGGATTTCCAGCGCTGGATATGCTGGGCGCGAATCGCCAGTTTCATCACCTCATCGGTTTCCGGAGCAAAGCGTTGCAGCATGTCAGACATGTAATGTGAATATAACAGTTCTTTAGGCCACTCCCTGTTTTCAGCATCGGTGACGGTATTCGGGTCTTCGCTGTTGGCCTGATCAATCAGATCGCGTGCTTTTTCGTAGGCTTGCTGTGACATGCGGTTTCTCTGTAGTTAAAAATATAGGGGTGATGCGTAGCCGGTAATTATACCCGACCGGCAGGCAAATATTTAGTCGAATATTTACAGGCCAAACAGTTTCGATTTGAGTATTATGGATTCAATATAAAAAATTTTAACCCTA
Source organism: Gammaproteobacteria bacterium (assembly GCA_027858635.1). Lineage (GTDB taxonomy): Bacteria > Pseudomonadota > Gammaproteobacteria > SZUA-229 > SZUA-229 > LH-M37. Next base: position 1,936 of record JAQICG010000330.1, read on the forward strand.
TGATGAACAAAAATTCGCTGACCATAACCATCGACGAAGGCCTGTGTGCGCTGGACGCCTCGCTGGTCATCAACGTGCTCCAGCATTCGTTGATCTCAAGCCGGCGGTGCGAAATTGAAAAAATAATGGTCGAGGAGTTCGATGCCCTGGGCACGGAGTTGCCGGGATCATTCGCGCGTAACACCATGATCCAGCCGCTACAGGACAATACTATCGAGTTGTTTGTGTTACTCAGGCTCGAGTGTGGTCAGATGAACACGCCGGGCGAACTGATGCACAAGTTCGAGGCGCTACTGGTCAGTCATTATCCTGATGCAGCACTCTGCCATAAAGGTGCGGCGGTGGTGGTCGAATTCCCCGAATTCAGCTTTCATGTGGTGGCCGGTTTTTTCAGGCAGGATCGGGGCTATGTGGTGGCCGATGGCAAGCATCAGCAATGGCTTAAAACCAATCCGGGTATTCATTATTACGCACTTGATGCCGACAACCATCGCCACAGGGGTTTGCTGCTGCCGGTAATCAGAATTATAAAATATTGGAATCAGTGCAATGGCGCGCTGTTCGATGATTATTTTCTGGTGCTGCTGGACAAGGAGATTCTGCAACAGAATAAATTCAATTCTTACGTGCAGGCGATAAAAATTATATTCAAAAATGCGATTGCGCTGGTGGTGTTCACCATTGATGATCCGGCCGATTCGGGCAGTCAGATGGAGGGCTTGAAAGATATCGAAAAGATGATCGAGGCGATGTTCTGTTTTAAGGACTGCCACGGTTATATCGTTCAGGCCGAGAAGCATGAAAAAAGGGGCGATCTTATCTCCGCCTACAAAATATTCGGCAAAATCTTTGCGGGACAGTTTCCCGGTTACGTGGAGATGATGGCCAAAAAACTCGACGCCAATGGCATTACCGGGGTGGAAGCGCTGCAAATAATGCGCGATGCGACCTGACAAAATTCAGGCCGTTTAATCGCGCAGCATTAAATCCTCAGCACTATAAACCGATGAGTTTTGTGTAACTGGTCGCTGGCGATTTCAGCGTGTTCAGTGCCGCAGTGGCACCGGCTGTTTTTGCACTGCCGGCTAATGGCAACAAAAACGTATTCCGGCTGTCCTGATAATTGACGCTGATCTTGTCGCCGACTACAGGGCGAAATAGCGTATTGTTGAATTCAGTGAAGTGCGGGTGTTCACGATAGGAATCAAAGGCCGCCCTGTGGCATAAACGCACCCGCCAGCAGAAACGAAATTTGTTGTCTTCCTTCAGGGCCTCGCCCGCGAAGACCTCGCGAACGCCGGGAATGGTGACGAGCAGCTGACGTCCCTGTTCCATTGCGGCATGGCTCTGCTGGTCGTTGATGCGTTCCACGTTATACATAATGAGCTGTTCGACCGGCGCCCAGGGTTCACACTGGGTTAGCACTTCAGCGGCGCGCCCGGCACTGCCCCAGAGGCGCAGGCAGCGTTCCACTTCATGGCCGATGGCCTCCTTCACACCCGCCTTCAATTCAATGAAACTGCCGTGGGGGTTCTGCTTAATCTGCGTGCGCATGGTTTTGGCGGCGATATCCGAGAGCGCGGTAAAGTAGTTTATTTTGGCCACACCCAGTGATGTCAGTCGGCGGAACTGGTCTTCATTGAGGCCGCTACCGCCATGAATCACCAGCGGGATGTTGACCGCCTGATTGAGCTGCTTCAGGCGCTGAAAATCCAGCTTGGCGCGGCCCTTCATGCGCCCCTGTACCGTGCCGATGGAGACAGCGAGGCCGTCAACCCCGGTGCGCTCGACATAGACTTTGGCTTCGGCGGGCACGGTGAGAGCGGATTCGCCCGGGTGCTGCTCGACACCTTCGCCTTCCACACCGGCGACGTAACCCAGCTCGCCAATCACCGGCACGCCGCAACCGTGCGCCATCTCTACCACATCACGAGTGAGCTGAATATTCTCCGGCAGGTTACGATTGGAGGCGTCGAGCATGATGCTGTTGCAGCCCAGGTTGATGGCCCGGGTCGCCGACTCGAGGCTGTGGCCATGATCCAGCTGGATGGCCACGGGCACCGAAGCACGTTGGGCGGCGGCCTCAACGGCGGGCAGCATCAGCTCGTAATCGTAGTGGGCGAAATGGGGTTCGGCGATACTGAGAATCACCGGCGCCCGACACTTCTCCGCGGCATCCATCACCGCTTCAAGAAAATCGAGGCTGACCAGATCAAAAGCACCTACCGCATAGTTGTTTTGGTAAGCGTGATAGAGCATGTCGCGCATGTTGACTAGTGCCATGATGTACTCCTCGTTACTGTGTTTAACCTGAATTCACGGTTAAGCCACGGATCCAGGTTTAAGTCTATGGCCTGTTGTCAGCAGGCCGTATGGTTGTCATCGTGCAGGCGTTTTTCCAGTTCGGCCTGCACCAGTTGCAGCGAATGAGCGCGTACTTTGGAAGCCGCGAAGTGGTAGTAGTTCAGCTTGCATTTGACGGGCAGGTGCAGCGCATCTCGCCCCTCATCTTCAAACTCCACCCAGGCCAGAATGGGAATGTCATTCTGGCGCTCATCGGCGCACACCCAGGCCCGCGCTTCCAGAATCATCACAAACCCCGGGTAATCCGGCAGCGGCAGTCGCAACGGCATGGTGAAGCGCCGTTTTGCGAGCCGCCACAGGTTATACAGTTTTGCCTCGACCTCATCATTGCGCTGTGCGCAGTAGGGGACGTCTGCAATTCTGCTCACGGTTTTCTCCTATCGGGTCAAGCTGGCGAACAGGGTCGGCAGCTGCTCCGGCAGGCGGTCGACGTTATCGATCACGGTGTAGTTATTGGCGCCGAAAATACGCTTCACATAATCGTCGGCATGCGGGTCGAGCGTCAGGCAGTAGCTCAGCACGCCTTTTCCGTAGAGTTCTTCCACCGCCTTTTTGGCGTCATGGCGCAGATGCTGCGGATCGCGTTCATCAATATCCGCCGGCTCGCCATCGGTGACCAGCAGAATAAGCTTGCGTCTCTCCTGCTGCTTCAGCAGCTGCGGCACGGCATGGCGCAACGGCGCACCCATGAGCGTGGAAAGGCCAGCCTGGATGCCCGCCAGCCGTGATTTGGCTTCGTCATCAAAATGCTGATTGAAATCCTTGAAGCGATAATACTGCACATCGTGGCGGCCATCGGAGGCGAAGCCGTGCAGCGCGAAGGGGTCACCAATGCCATTGATGGCGGTGGCCACCAGCGTCGCCGCTTCCCGCGTTAACTGTAAAACGGTCTTGTCCGAACCGGCCATGGCTTCGTTAGTAGACTCGGAGAGATCCATCAGCACCACCCCCGAAAGATCGCGACTCTTCACGACATTGCGCATGGTGATGCGGGTGTTGGGCTGCTCGCCCATGCGAATTGAAATCATGGCGTCTATTGCCGCATTGATGTCGATCTCGTCACCGTCCTCCATGTTGCGCACGCGCTGCACGCCTTCGGGCGTGAGCTGGTCGATAATCTGTTTGATACGATGCGCCACCGGTTTGTATTCATCAAGAATGCTGATGATGTCATCGATATCACCCCGGGGCTGACGACGTTCATAGACAGTGGCCCAGTCGGGGCGGTGCAGCTGAATCTGGTAATCCCATTCCTGATAATGGAAGGGGTCGGACACCGCCTCTTTGCCCCACATCTCATTGAAGCTTTTGGTGTTGTCGGTGAGGTCATCTTCGTAGGGACGCATTTCGGTGGCGCAGGTCCAGATTTCCTGGGCGTCATCACCGGCCAGCTCGCAATCGACCTCATTGGCCATTTCGATTACGCTCACCGTCTTGCGCACCTGGCGCTGACTGGCAGGCACATATTCCAGTTCGACGTTCCAGTCGAATTCTTCAAATTCCCAGACATAGCGATTGTCATCGCGGTAAGGAATGCGGATGCGCTCCAGAATGCGCAGACTCGGCACCTCCTTGCGTACGGCAAAGACATTAAACAGCTCCATGCCCATGTGCCAGGAGAACTGGTTGTCATCCTGACGCTGTTCTATCTCGCCATGAAATTTCTCGACGAAGTCATTCAGCTCGGCGCTGTCAGATTTCACCGAACTGTCCAGCAGCATCAGAGCAATATGTTCCAGTACCAGCATGGTGCCATGTTCGACATCGGCCTCTTTTTCAATCAGCAGCAGCGATCGCCAGAGTCTTTTCAGACCCGGGAAAGCCTTAATTGCCTTGTATTCAAC
>JAQICG010000443.1 GCA_027858635.1 Gammaproteobacteria bacterium
TCCGTACGAATACGGAACCAGAAAAGCTTAAAATACTTGACTGAAAAAGGGGGTTTAAAAACCCTCTATTTTAATAAACGATGAGTTAGAATAAGCCTATGCATGAAAAAGCGCTCAATCTGTTTTCCTCCATCAGCATCAAAAGCTACTGGGCACTGTGCAAGCCTAAAGTCGTTGCGCTGATAATTTTTACCGCAGTCGTCGGTATGTTGCTGGCGTCACCGGATGGTATTCCATGGCATGCCCTGTTTTACGGCACCCTGGGCATAGGACTCGGTGCCGCCTCCGGCGCGGCCATGAATCACTGGGTCGACTTCCACATCGACGGTATCATGAGCCGCACCAGCAACCGCCCCTTACCCAGAGGTGATCTGCCGCCCTATGCCGCGTTGATATTTTCTCTAACGCTGGCAGCCATTTCCAGCTTCATACTCGTTGTCTTCGTCAACACTCTCACCGCAGTCTTGACCTTTCTCTCACTGATTGGTTACGCCGTTATCTACACAATGTATTTAAAGCGGAGCACACCCATGAATATCGTACTGGGTGGCGCTGCCGGTGCTGCACCGCCCTTACTGGGCTGGGCTGCGGTCACGGGTGATGTACCGCCAGAGGCGCTACTGCTGTTTTTGATCATCTTTGTCTGGACACCACCACATTTCTGGGCGCTGGCCATAAAGCGTCGTGAAGAATACCGCTCAGCCGGAATTCCAATGCTACCGGTCACACACGGTGTCGCTGTCACCAAACGTCAAAGTCTTCTATATACAATTTTGCTCGTGGGCGTATCCATGCTGCCGTATTTCATTCAAATGAGCGGCCACATTTATCTTAGTGGCGCCATCGCATTGGGCATTGGTTTTCTCTACTATGCCATCAAGCTCTACTACACCGACTGTGACCGGCTGGCCATGAAAACATTTGGCTATTCCATCTTCTATCTCAGCCTGCTGTTCACTTTTCTGCTCGTTGACCACTACGCCAGGTTATTCGTTCGTAACTATATGTTCTAATAAGTGATGTCCGAAAAAAAAACCACAGCGCCCAGGGCCATCTACCTTGTAGTTGCTGCCGTACTTATTCTAGCGACGCTGTCACAATGGTTATTCCTCAAATATGGTAACTCCAGAGATGATACACCGTACATGGACGACGGCATTTCCGCCACTATACTTTACGATGCCACACCGATCATAGACTTCGAGCTAAGTGACCATAACGGCGCCGCCTTCAGTCGGGAAAATTTGATCGGTAAATGGAGTTTTCTGAGCTTTGGCTATACCCATTGTCCGGATATCTGCCCGACTACGCTTAAAACATTAAATCATGTTGATGAAATTCTGCGCGAGAACAATAGTTCTATTATTCCACAGACCGTCTTTATAACACTGGATCCCGAGCGCGATGATGTATCGACACTCGCTGAATACGTTCCCTGGTTCAATAAAGACTTTATCGGCCTTACTGGAACGCAACAGAAAATTGCAATGCTTACTAAAAATCTGGGTGTTCTGAAGCAACAACGACCCGATGAAAGTGGGGAAGGGAATTACCTTATCGACCATACCGTCACAATTATGTTGATCGACAACAGGGGCCGGCTCAGAGCTCTATCATCGCCACCCCACGAGGCACAAACAATCGTTAATGACTTTATAAAAATTACCGAAAGATTCGACTAATAATCTTTCTCAAACTGAGCAAGCACCTGTGAGACAATTCATGAACAAACCCAGAGTTACCGCCGGCATCGTCATCATGGCTATCGGCCTGTTAATGATTAATACCAGCTCCATTGATGCCATCATCGACTCATCCAGTCAGCTCTACAAGGAAGTGCAATCCCACAACGTCGACCTCGAACAAAAAAGCGAAACCATTGCTTTTAGCAACGAGGATAAAAAGAAAATATCATTCTGGCTGGTGCTACCGAACAGAAATGTAGAAAAAAAAGACTTTAAAATGACCATCGCGATACTCGACTCAAATAAAGAAATCAGCAAAGGCTTCAGAAGAGACCTGGCTTTCAAAACCATCCGCCAGGACATCGACGACAAATACTATTACAAGCTGGGCGATCATACATTCGGCTATGATTTCGAAGGTTGTATCAAATACGAAATTGAAGGTGACTGGCTACCGGAAACCAGCGCCACACTTTCGCTGAAAGAAAATCGTAAAACCTCCTTCTCCACCAATCAGATACTGGTCGCTTTAGGGGGCGGTATCGTACTCGCCCTTGGCTTCGTGGTAGTAATTAGAAACACCTCAGAGCAGGGCAAAGCTTAAAATAAGTTGGCAGTTGAAAAGAAAGTTGGCAGTAGGCAATTTGCAGCTGGCAGTAAAAGCTTTGATACTCAAGCAAAACTTACAGGCCTGCATACACTGCCCCCTCTCCCAATGGGAGAGGGCTGGGGTGAGGGGGCTTTTAAAAACGTAGTAGGCAGTTGAAAAGATAGTTGGCAGTTATCAGCGCCCTGTCATACCGGCGTATTTTTGGCCGGAGTAGTGGTGCATGGATGCACCGTTAACGAATCTAAGGACGAAAACCATGTTGAACGTGCGCCATATTGTTTCAGGTTGTCGCTGGCCTGTTAAAGCATGGCTCACTGAACCATGGATGCCGGCCAAAATCATGCCGGCATGACGGGGAGGGAGGATACCAACTATGTTTTAACCGGCCACATAGCTCTGATGGTCACCACCACAAAGATCAGCCCGCCAATAATCGCGATCAATCCTCCCAGCCCCATCATTGCCATACCGGCAATTTCGGGCAGATTCTCCAGCCCCTGTGCAGTACCCGCAGTCTTGCGCTGAACGCCGTAACCACCCGACCAGGCAAGACCCAGAATGTGCATCATCTGGCCGCCACCATAAATCCAGGGCTGCATTCTGGCCGCGCGTGAAACGGCTGAGCGAAACCCCAGCCTCGGTAGCAGGTAATAAGTCAGCCCCATAAAGGCCAGTGTCACACCAACGATGGAACCGTGATAGTGCGCCGGGATGACCACATTCACGCCTTCGATCATAAAGCCCAGAATACCGCCGCTACTGAACAGGATAATGGATGCCAGCAGGGCATTGCGGGCAGGGCGCAAGGCTGTGTCCCGGCTCCGTGTTGATACCACACTGACAATAACGATCAGCATCAGTGGCAGAACCGTCAGCCCGCCATAACGCATCAGCTGGGTAAAGGCGTCTCTATGCTCAAGTGAGCTTACTTCATACAGGATATAGATAGGGACTGAAAACAGTACCGGGGCAACCGCTATGGCAAATAAGAACCGCAGGGTATTGGTGTTCATATAAATATTGCCACCGGTTGCCGAAGCC